>CALGAA010000138.1 GCA_937952445.1 uncultured Bacteroidota bacterium
AGGCTTTGGTCGCCCTCATCGACAGTTATGTCAAAAGTGAAAAATATCCGCGAGCGATCGAGGTCATCAACGAAACCCTGGAGCAAAACATCGACCAATCCACGAAAATCCGGCTGGCCTTCCTGGCTGGTCAAATTTCGGAACGACTGAATTCCAACCAACAAGCGATCCAATATTTTGAAAAAGTTATCGATTATCGGCCGGCTAAATACGAAGTAGAATTTTTTGCTCAGCTCAACATCACCCGGTTAAAAGGAGGTGATTTGATCGGCCAGTTTGAGCGCTTGCTCAAAAACCCGAATAATGCACCCTACCATGGGCAGATCTATTATACCATGGGCAAGACGTATCGGGACAACTACGATTATCAACGGGCGATCGACGCCTTCAAAAACGTGGACAATCCGGAGTTTTCGGTTAATCCTTCCACCAAAGCCAAGGCTTTCATGGCGATTGCAGACATCAGCTATGAAATCGAAAATTATCCCGAGGCCCGAAATTATTATACCCAGGCTCTCGGATTACTTTCACCCGAAGACAGTCGTCACAAACGGGCAAAAACCCGTTCCGAACAATTGAACCAGGTGGTAACCGCCCTGGAAACGATCAAACATCAGGACAGCCTCCTGCTTATTGCTGAATTTACAGACGAACAGAAAAAAGAATTAGCCCTTCAGATCAAAAAAGACCGGCTATCAGAGCAAGAAGAAGCAGCCGGATCTGGTTCACAATCCAATACCGTATCCACTGGCCAAATGGTTTCCCGATATGGGGGAGCTCCGGGCAGCAATGTCCAATCGACCTTCTTCGCGTACAATGAAAAAGCAGTGACGCAAGGTCAACGCGAATTTAATAAAGTGTGGGGCGACCGGAGGCTTGCGGACAATTGGCGTTATTCGAGAGTTAGCGGA
The DNA here is from genome assembly GCA_937952445.1 of uncultured Bacteroidota bacterium. Taxonomy (GTDB): domain Bacteria; phylum Bacteroidota; class Bacteroidia; order Chitinophagales; family Saprospiraceae; genus Membranihabitans. The sequence continues at coordinate 912 of CALGAA010000138.1, forward strand.
GCTTCGGTTGACGATTCGATGTCGCAGGGTCGAATTGTGTCGCTGGGAATTACCCAGACCGAGATCGATGAAATTCTCCAGGAAGTTCCTTCCACTCCGGAGGAAAAGGAGGCCAGAAAACAATTGATTGATCAATCGATGTTGAAATTGGGATTTGCTTTCCGGTCCGACCTGAATGAAATCCAAAAGAGTAACGAAACACTGATCGAATTGATCGACCGGCAGCCTGCGCGTGAAATTCATGCAGAAGCTTTGTATTTGTTATTTGTCAATGCACGGGAAGTCGGGGATAACGTTTTGGCAAACCAATACAAGAACCAGTTTGACACCCAATTCGGGGACACTGAATTTGCCAACCAGATACTGACCCAAACCACTGCAATCGGACAGGAAGGCGTAGGTGAAAGCGCCCTCAAACAGGTCAAAAAGGATTATGAAAACGGCAACTTTGAGAATGTACTGCGATTAACCGAGCAGGCCAGAACCATGTTTGAAAAAGAAAAAGAACTCCTTCCGCAGTTTGCCATGCTCGAAGCACTGGCTACCGGAAAACTGGAAGGTCGGGAAGCTTACCTCGAGAAATTGAAATATATAGTCGCCAATTATGGATCTTCTCCAGAAGCGGAAACAGCCCGGGAATACCTCCAACTTCTGGGAGCGGATGTTCAGACCGACATTACGGCTCGAAGTACCACCGAAGAATTTAGCACCAATATTGACAACACGCCACATTATATATTGGTCCTGGCGGGAGGTAATCAGCAAATCAATCCGCTAAAAGCTTCGATTTCTGACTTTAACAAAGAGTTTTTCCAAAATGATAACGTCTCCATCAGTACCGTTCAGATTTCGACCGAAGATGGTCGTGCTCCGGCAATATTGATCAGACGGTTTGATAATAAAGATGGAGCCATGCGTTATTACGATATCGCCCAGAAGAATATGGAGAAATTCCAGGCAGATAATAAAGCCACGCTTCTTCCTCTGGCTATCACCAATTATCGATTTCTGATTACGGAAAACAAACTTCCGCAATATCGCCAATTCTTGTCGGAGAATTACGGCATCACAAATTAGTGGAAACCGGTTTTAGGAATATTTCTGGATAAACATGTCCTTAATTGGATGTTTTTGTTATATTTGGGATTTTAAACCGAATAACTATGTTTTCCAAGACTTGTGAATACGCCATTAAAATTATGGTGTTCATAAAAACCCTCGAATCAAAAGGTGAGCACATTGGATTGAAATTGATTGCGCAGGAAATCGACTCTCCACAGGCATTTACCGCCAAGATTTTACAGCGGCTGGTGCGGGCCCGGCTGTTGAGATCGGTCAGAGGACCACATGGGGGGTTTAAAATCAATCAAAAGCACGGCCCCATTTACCTTAGGGACATTGTTGTGGCGATAGACGGTGACGGCGTATTCACCAAATGTGTACTGGGTTTTGAAACATGTTCGGCAGAAGAACCCTGCGCTGTTCATCACAAATTCACTTACATACGTGACGACCTTCAAAGAACACTTTCCGATACGGCGTTGGACGAAATAGCAGGTATAGTTGCCTCTGGATCAGGGGCTCTAAAACAATAACCAACCCGGAGCGCCATGGAACGAAAATGGATGTCAGGCGCACTTATCTTATTTTTCCTGGTTAGTATTCTGGGTCTGCTCATGCGGTATGTGGTATTTGCGGCTTCCCCATTTCTACCTTTCAATCATATTCTGCACGCCCACTCCCACACTGCTTTACTTGGTTTTGGGTTTTTATTTCTCCTCGGCGCATTCTTATTCGTCGTGATCGAAGGTCGGTTTAATGTCCGTTATTTTGCGCGCCTGGCCGGGGCATATTTTATTGCCACCCTCGGGATGGGGATAAGTTTTTTATATCAAAGTTACGGGGCGATCAGCATCACTTTTTCCACCATCGTGATGATTCTGGCTTACGTGATGGTATTCGCCTTTCTGAAGACCTATCGAAAACATGCATCCGATCGACAAAATCCACTGATCAGATGGAGCTTATATTGGTTTATCATTTCTTCGCTGGGAATCTGGGTACTCGGACCTACGGCTGCTATCCTGAGCAAATCACACCATTTGTATTTCCTCTCCATCCAATTTTTCCTACATTTCCAATTTAACGGGTTTTTTACTTTTGCGGCACTGGGATTGATCCTGTTCGCCTTTGGTGATTACGATACAGCAGGGACTGCGTCAAAATCGGGGCTACTGCTCCTCAATATCAGTCTGCTTTTGACCTACTTTCTCAGCGTGACATTCGTACATAAAGACGGGCTGTTTTTCGCATTCAACTCCGCAGGTGTTGCGCTGCAATTTGTTGCATACATACTACTGCTCAAACCGACCATAAAATCAATCAGATCTCCTTATTCCGGACCGGTGTGGGTCAAATGGATTCTATACGCAGGGATCATTTTCATCATTACGAAAGTCCTCGTGCAAGGGATTGTGATGATTCCTTCCATGGCAGTCTTATCGTACAGTATCCGGGAGTTTATCATTGGATATATCCATTTGATATTACTGGGAGCAACGACATTTACGGTCGCAGGCATCCTTTTGAAATATAACTTAATTCCCCGCAGCAAATGGACCGCCATAGGCTGGGTCGGAACTTTAATCACCTTCGTTATCACGGAAATCATCATTTTCGGTCATGGCATCGCCACCTGGCAGGGCGTGGGCAATGCATTGTCCTTTATTAAGATGATTTTTTATGCCACGGTTCCCTTCCCGGTTTTCATCGGATGTATCGTATACGGGTCAGTAGCCCATTATATTTCCCAACAAGGTGGCAATGAAAAGGTGATTTCATAATACTCTTATCAATCACCTGGATAATCCGGGCTCAGTAAAATACTGCGGTCTGTTTAATATGGGAAAGACTCCAAAATTTTTCCATTTTAAACTGATGTTGAGAGGCAGAATGTACAGGTGCATCAGACAATAAATATGGAATACATCTGACGGATTCTTCTTTGCCATATCTTCATCAACTAAATCCTAATGTAGCTTATCCCCATTTGATCATATAGATATTATTTCCTGACCTGATATACGAAAGTCAGGGAAGAAGGAAGCCGCCAAAACTTCTATATATTCCAAAACGATGGACAGGGTAAAATATGGATTAATTCCTCATTCGCTATCCTGGAATAATGTACACAATTTTTGTCCCTTCACAACCCGGTCTCCCGGCTCAACGTGAAATATCACCCGGACTGCAGATACCGGTGCCTGTATTGTATTTTCCATTTTCATCGCCTCCAAAACCAAAAGCTGATCGCCTTCCTCCACCGAAGATTTTCCATTTTGAATCACGGTTTTGATCAGGCCGGGAATAGGCGCAGTGACTATAACATCTTCCGATACTGCAACCGAATGCTGTCGTACTTCCTTCACCACCATATCCAGTTCGTCCTCCAACTGAACTTTCAGCACAAACCCGTTGATTCCTACTTCTGCGTATTTTTTCCGGGGGTCAAATTTCAGCAGATCAACCACTACCATCTTACCTTCGTTTTCGATTTCATATCGATCGTCATCCCGGTTCCTGATTTTTATATCAGAGTGAGGGGGAAGGGTGTACTCAAACCGATCGTTGACACGTGCTTTCATTCTTTCCTGTTTTCGGTGGTTTTAAGAAGCAGTATAAAATCAAAAATAGCTGCGATGAGATAACCCACTACAACTAAAAGTAAGAGGGTTTTTCTCGGCAGATCAAAAAACTGGATCAGTAAAGCGGCGAACCCAAACACCAAAAGCACCTTTGTAAAAAACGACAAAAAGGTATAGTACATGGGATTGAGCTGATACCTATCCAACATACGTTTTCCTCCTATCGACAAAATGAGATAAAACACAAAAAAAACATACATGGTGATAAACAAGCTCCAGGGGAAACAATGACACAGAAACCACGCCAAAGCAGACAGTAGAATAAAAAACAGGGCGGTAAACCACCAAAATTTTCTCCTAATATCTGTTTTATCCATGTACTTCCGGGTATTTCACACACAGAAAGCAAAGCCTGCTTTAAATGACTGCCATCCGCATTTAAAGTGGGAAAGATAAAGTTATTCTGTGAAATGCCGTAATCCTGTTGACCATGGAATTTGGCATAGATCCTATATCGTTCGAAGCCACCCTGAGGGCACCCTTCCTGGTGAAATCAATTGGATTTTACGAGCTTATCGACTTGATTCTTTTTATTACCGTTGGAACTGGAATCTTTGACCTGGAGATCGGCGGAATTTTGATCGGTCATTTTGCATTTCACCTCAAAAATAGATCCGGACTGAACCACCAGTTTACCCGTTACTACTTCACCAAATATCTCGGCTGACTCCTTCACATACAGCACTTCCCGTACATTGAGATGGCCTTTAAAATATCCTTCAACGACGGCATTCGCGCATTTGATATCACCCTCAAACCGTCCTCCTTCTCCTATGATCACTTTTGCCTCACAATCGAGACCTCCTTCAAATTCGCCATCTATCCGGAAGTCATTTTGAGCGATAACATTTCCGGTGAGCCTGGTATTGGCTACGATCATATTGTGACCGGTGGTAGTTCCCTGTCCAGCCCGATTGGTGCTGCTATCGCGGCCTGAAGCTTCTGTATTTTTTTTACTAAACATATCTAAGGGTCTTAAATTCTAAAAGGTCGGGCAATAGAGTCCGCGGGATTCCGGTCCACAGATCAAATAATTGAGAGAAAATTCAAACGCACCGTTCCCTCTGGAGGCACCGCGCAATTTGGAGACATTCCAGTCGTATGAAAACCCAAGTCCAAATTCATTGTAGTTGAATCGGGTAGATAGAATGACGGATTCTGCGCCCAAACTTTTTGATTCTTCGTTGATGTAATTATTGACGACCCGAACCCATGCCCCCACTTCAAATGATTGGGAGAAAAAGTTCGTAGAACCCATATCAAACCGAAAAGAGTTCCCAATATTCCCCTCAAAGGAAGGGCCCTGACTAAACACCACAAATCCGGGAACCAGGCTCAGGGTTCTGCTCACGGGGACTTCTCCTCCACCGTGAAGCGTCAGCCGCTGATACAGTTGAAATTCCTGTTCAATCATCGAAACGTTGGGTCTGTTGATGTGCGATAAAGCGGCACCCGCATATACATTGGTTCTTCTGTCGAAGACACTGAACCACAACAAGCCTCCTGACACATCAAAAAAGGTCGTCGGGGTTATTAGATCCAGGCTGGGATCGGTCGGCGCAGTGGGATCAAACACCCCAGTATTAGGATCGTATTGACTTCCAAACCGAAGTGCTCCCTTATCCAGGCTGCGCTGGTTGATTCCTACATCTGCACCCACCACCAGATAATGTGAAGTGTTCCGGTCTCCGAATAATTTTTTACTAAACGAACCGGTAAGGCGTCCCATAAACTGCTTATACTTCGTTTCTCCGGCTACATCACCCCAGGCGGATGCACCCCAACCAAAGTAATCGGCTCTGCCCACGGGCACTTTCTGATCGTATGAAGCCGAGAAGGTATTGTAAGGATTGGTGAGGACCGTCGCCCATTGATTCCGATAATTGGCAATTACACGGTTATTACAATTCATCACCCCGGCCATGGCGGGATTAAGGTGAAGTGGAGCCATGTAAAATTGGGAATAGTGAATGTCCTGCGTTCTTGCTTCAACAGACCACACCAACACCAGGAGTAATACAGATAATAACCTCAAAATCATATATTTACTATAATCAGCTAACTAAAGGTACCAAAATTACGTATTATGTCAAATTGAAACGTCCAGGTTCAGTATTAATTTTACAACAGGGCTCAGAATTCACTGAAATTGAAAACCCTTCATTTTTCAGGATTTCTCAATATATGAAATCCCCATAAGGTGTTAAAGCCCAACACTCAATTTAACATTTACACGATTCGACGCACGGTTGTATTCAAGTTGATTTGCCCCAGTTCATCATGCTCCAGCAACACTGCACCAGGGCTTTTCCCCACTTCAAACGACCCCAGACGATCACTCATATTCAAGGCCTGAGCACCGTGAAGACTCCCCCATCGAATCAACTCCTCCCAGCTCACTTCATCCAAATGTGATTTTATAGTGCAAATTTCCTTCCAAATTGATAATTGGTGATTGGAAGAGTAGCTATCGGTGCCAATACAAACCGGAATATTTGATTCCAACCAGGTCGTGTAATCCGGTAGCCGCGATTCGATGTACAAATTGGCATTGGGGCAGGTGACCAGATATGGCTGGCCCACCTTAGCATATTCCTCCATCAATTTCATATCCCCGTCCCCTGCCACGGTATTGTGAACGAACAACATCCGCGAAGGATGGTAACCGGATTGGAGAAATTTTTCCATACTCCCGTGATTCGGAGCTACAAAATCATCCAGCGCAAAACCGACCTCAGCGAAGAAATGAAAATACTCGGAATCTTCTCCGGTCAGCAATTTCGTTTCCTGCTCATTTTCCAACATATGGATAGACCCCACCATATCAGGGGTAACCGTGGGGGCCAGTAATTTTTCCAGTTCCCTACTGACGGTATACGGACTATGCGGCACCCTGGATACATCTATCAATCCCATTTCCCGGAATATTTTATATACCTCGTTGTATTGTTCAAAAAACCGGGTGGCGTGTTCTGGTTTGAAAAAATCAAACATTTCCACAAATGTATAATACGCAATGGGACTGGTCACTTTAACTGCGGCCGTCACAGCCTTATTACTGATATCTCCTACAGCGACAATTCCGGCTTCCCACATCTCCTGATCAGCCCGGACGATGGCTTCGTTTACTACTTCCACGGGGACGGGAGGCTGGGTAACCACCCCTTGCAGGAATTTGGTGAGACCAGTTCCAGGCTCTATAATTCCCTTCATATGGGAAAGTTCGAGATGACAATGGGCATTCACAAAACCTGGAATCAACGTTCCGTTGTATTTTTCAATCAAACCATCCGCGACCTGGTCTTGAGATAAAATTTCCACGATTTGGTCATCTTCAAAAACCAGCACCGGATCCTCTGGCAAATCTCCTTCCAGTGGTAATAATCGGGACGCGGTAATAATTCTACGGTTATTCATAATCATGGGGTACTTGAATGATATCGGTCAGCATACGAGGTTCGATCCAGGTGGATTTGGCTGGCATTATCTCACCTCGCAGGGATGCATCCCATAAAAACTTTGGATCGACTGCGGGAAAAACAAATAAAAATTCGGTATTGTCCAGATGGAGGTTATCCATTTCAAATTCACTCCCTGAAATGTATTCGAGGTGCTGATTAAAGTTTAAATCAGACATTTGACAAAAAGGTTGAAAAAAATGCTGTTCAAATTGATGCAGCAAATCAGCACTCCCTGACCGAATTTTGCTAGTCGGTTTTTTCGGATCCAGTCTATTCCATTTCTGCTGATGATAGACAAGGATAGATTGATCATCTGGTTGACCATATTTGGTTAAATACCGGATATGCTGTTCCGATGCAGGACTGACATCGTAGTGCTCGCCGAGATGTGTCCTGAAATGGACAATAACCGATCCAGGCAGGTTGATTTTCCGATGATAGCTTCGCACCGAAACCTGATCGAGCGACATCAGGGCGCTAAACAATCCAAAATCCTCATTCTCCTGCCGATGTGAAAAATAAGCAGCTGTCCTATGGTGCCCGTCAGCGATGACCATTTGCGGAATATCATGGAGCAACATCGTCAACTCGTGAACCCAGTCGGACCGATCGCAAATGACGTATTCGTACAAATGGTTTTCATACGTATAATGAGTGATCCTTTTGCCCAGTTCAAATCCGCGTTTGATCAATCTTGTGATTTCTTCCTTCGGGTGAAACAAGAGACACACGGGCTTGTTGCTCATCCGATCAACCAGGATATCCTGTTTTTTGATGGCCAGTTTTTCATAAATCACATGCTCGTGTGGACGGATCGTCTCGTAGTTCTCCGGAAATACCCGGGCCAACAAACCGAATGAAATATGTTTATCGCGGATACCCGACACCCGAAACACCATATAACCATCATCAATAAACAAGGGATAACGACCGCTCGTACCCGATTCAATGGGTACCGGATTATTCACTATAATCGAATTGATCGTTTTGATTTTCATCGGCGCAATATACCAATTTCCAATAATTATGGAGGGGGAAAGAAGCCGAAACAAGAGTCATAGTTTGGCTCAGCATAAGCGGTGTAAATAACCGTTTTATTTGCTGTAATCAGATTATCCGATGCCGCCAGCTGATGCCATTATCCTTCCTGGTTCGGAATTTCTTTGAGAAACAACTGAAGAAAAATTCCAGCCTATCCATCGCACGCAGCGTAAAGATATGGGATATTGGATATCAGCCCGGTAATGTCCTGAAATTGAATTCATCAAAGAATTTTCGGTGGTGGATGGATCAAATCATTCGTAGAAAGGAACGAACGAACAAAGATTCATTGGAATTTTCAAGGTTCGTCAAAAAACGATCGGTCTTCATCGCGTACTGTCGAATGTCACAGATCATTTCGACGGAATCCTGAGGAATTTCATCGGACAATTGAGAAGGACAATAATGATCCAGAAGTTTCAATAGCGGAGCCAGCTCTTTCTCGCGTCGATAGGATATGACGCTTTGCAAAATAGAAAACGTATTTTTTTCCGCTCTGAAATAATCCTTACGATGAGATTCTTCCGCTTTTTCGATAAAGCCGTACTTCACGAGTTGGCTGAGATTGGTTGATACACAGCCCCGGGACAATTCAAGTTCTTCCACGAGTTCATCCGCAGTAACGAGCTTATCTGCCGTAAGCAAATAGGCATGTATAGCTGCCATACTCCTGCTCATTCCCCATCCTAATCCAACTTCCGCCCAATCCGCAATAAAATTTTTGCGGGTACGGAGTTTTTGCCTCACTTCAACTGACATAATCTTTCACATTGACAAATGGTGGTTTCACGATGTTTCCTTCAAAATACTTTTTCCCATTGCTCAGTAAAACTTCCGAATTGTTTTTCAACGAGCCTGCATTGATGTATCCCATCCCTATTGGCTTTTGTAAACAAGGCGAAAAAGTACCTGAACGAACGACGCCAATTTTTTTATGATCGGTTGTATGGATAGTGAAACCGGTTCTAGCAACTCTCTTGTCTTTCAGGACAAAACATTTCAATTTATTAACAACACCTTTGGCTTTTTGTTTAGCCAAAGCGTCCCGCCCCACAAAAAATTCTTTATTCAGATCGGTTACCCAGCCCAGGCCTGCTTCCAACGGTGTAGTAATTTCATCGATATCCTGTCCATATAGACAATAGCCCATCTCCAGGCGGAGGGTATCCCGGGCACCTAATCCTACCCGCAGTAGTCCGAACTCTTCTCCTGCTTCACAAATTATCTCCCATAAATCCACGAGATATTCAGACGGTACGTATAGTTCGTATCCCCCGCTTCCAGTATATCCGGTAGTCGAGATCAGAATGTCTTGTATTCCTGCAACCGCTCCCTTTCGACAATGGTAACCAGGAAGATTATCTACAGGAGCTTTCAATTTTTCAAGAATCTTTTTCGCCCGGGGCCCCTGGAGCGCAATCAATCCCGTTTGATCGGAAATATTGTTGGTGAACGTATCCCAGGATTTGTTCTCGATCAGCCAGTCCCAGTCTTTTTCAATATTCCCCGCGTTGACAACCAGCATATACGAGTCCTCCTTTAGACGGTAGATGATCAAATCATCGATAATTCCCCCTCGTGGATTGCACATCAAAGTATATTGCGCCCTTCCCACCTTCAAATCCGAAAGACGGTTTGTCGTCAACTTTTCCAACAACGCCAAAGCACCCGACCCTTCGACCATAAATTCCCCCATGTGTGAAACATCAAAAATTCCTGCTTTCTCCCGAACGGCCATATGTTCATCCTGGATTTTGGTAAACTGCACAGGCATTTGGAATCCGGAAAAATCGGTCATTCGGGCCCCGTGCTCCAAATGGTTATCATACAAGGGTGTCGTGCGCATTATCTCGTTATTTTTATATTTTGAATTACGTCTCCCTGCCGGATGTCGAGCAGGGTCTCATTTCCCGAAGTCAATTCTCCAAATATAGTATACCGGCCGTTAAGATGCAAAGCAGGACGTAACGTGATGAACCATTGCTGACTCTCGGTATGCAAACCTGCCGAGGCCATTCCGATCAATCCTGCCCGGTCAAAATACATCGGACCGACTTCCGAACGAATGGTATAATCCAGACTTCCGTATCCATCTCCCCGATTTCCTCCTCCCTGGATGACAAAATTGGGCACTAACCGATGGATGGGCCGACCTTCGTAATATCCTGACTCCGCCAATTTTATAAAATTGACAACGGTACCGGGTGCATGGGTTTTGAACAATTTTAATGTCATGGTTCCGGATGCAGTAGAAATTTCAGCCCGGGGCTGGTCGGATAATTTTCCATACAAATCCCAATCGATGGGATGCGTGTGCACTTCCGGTCGGCGGTAAAATTCCGGGTCAAAGGAATGGTCGAACAATTTACTCCGGGCTTTTTCTACCGCGATCCGCCCCTCAATTCCCTGGGGCATTGGAATGGACCGGGTCGTCTTTTCCCACAATTCAGTGTCGGACGAAATGGTGGCAAAAAGGTTCGGATAATCGGAAAACAAAGGACTTAGCATCGATAACGCCGCCACATCGCCGGTTTTCCAACGTTCAATTAAATAATCTCTTTCACGGTTTCCAATCGATTCCGTGCGTCGTACTGCATCTACCATCGCTTCCATAATAGCCGTGCGTATGATAGGGGGTTCGTCATCTCCATCAAACTCTATTAATTGCCGTGCCGTGGCCCATTGCTGCCCGGCAGCCCGGATAAATTCACTTTTGACATATGGGTCCGATGTAGCACGAATCCGTTGGATGATGAGCTCCCCGATCATATCCAGGAACCGGGTGTTGGTGACGAATTTGTTCCCCGCAGCCAAAATGCGTGCGTATACACGAGGGTTGAAATTCGAAAATGCCCAGTTCACATAGGTTTCCGAAAAAGCGGTCGAGCCATAATTCATGATTAAGTCGCCCGCGGTCATAGCGACGCGTTCATTTTGATCCCGGAGCGAAGCAGACCAAATTCCGTGACGGAGGTGCAAAGGTAATGCGGTACATCCCTGAAGCAGGCTCACCCGAACTCGTGCATCCTCCTCGTTTCGGATCGCTCCACGGATCCAGGGAGCAGCAGCAGCGCCCGTTTTTCCAATGGCTTTACCGAGAAACATCCGAATAGCCGGATCTTCGTTTGCCTCAAAGGCCGAGGTAAGCGCATCGCGAAAGGTGCTCAGATCCAAACCGCGAGCCACATCCAGATAATTTGCAGCGATCAACCGCACCGAAGGAGGAAAGGTATCGCTCGTGGCATATCGCATCATCAGGTTGGTGGCCAGGGGATTTGAATAGCCCCGTTCGGCCAGATTTAAAATACCCAGGGCCTGACCTTCAAGCAAAAGCGTATCCTGTGGTCGGTATGTAGAAATTCCCGCCAATAGAGACAGGTAGCTGCTATCGGCACATTTACCCACCCCTTCCAATGCATATTTAAAGGTCAGGGGATCGATCCCTAGGCTGTCCTGCTGTTGAAATATCTGCATCAAAAAAGGAAGCGCCCGCGAATGACGACTTTGCCCCAGCACGAAGGCCGAAATTCTCCGTACCTCCACGATGGGATCCAGTATGGTTTGACCGATCTGATCAATATATGCCTCATCCATCATACCGGCAAAACCACCAATTGCCAAAACTCTAAAGCTCGGATCGCGATGGGTCACAAAAGCAAGTAAGGAATCCTGCTGCCACCGATCGATCAGGTTGTATACGTGTTGGAATTTTGTCGAATCCAGCGAAATATTCACCTCCGTCAGCAATACCTCTTCCTGCTCCGTCTCGTCCGTACCACACGACATCGCAAAAACCACTAAAAACACAATGATATATCGAATGTTCCACATGGGAAGGGCGCATTTTATGACCTGAACTATCCTCCGAAAAATTCTTCATCGCCTGAGACCTCCTCGGGATGATTTTCCAGATCGTGGCGATTTCGATCGTATAAATCGCAGTCGATATTGATGTCGAGTTCGCCCGGCGGTCTGAAAAATTGGGCCTGGGTATTGAAATTGAGCTCTTCATCCTTTTCGACGCTTTGCATAAACTGGGCAAAAATGGGCCGTGCCATTCTCGAACCCTGTCCCAAAGTGAGCGACCTGAACCGTATCCACCGATCCTCGCCACCTACCCAGGTACCCACCACCAAATTGGGTGTGATTCCCATATACCATCCATCGGTTTGGTTTTGCGTCGTTCCCGTTTTACCGCCATTTACCGTTTTGAGCTGATTGATCCCGGGGCGTCCCTGGGCAGCTTTGATCAGCATATCGACCATGACATAATTGGCATCGGGCTGGAGGGCCTGGTTTTCTTCCGTAATCGAGCGGTAAATCAGATTGCCATGACTATCCGTGATCGCCGTGATAAAAGTCGGCGTAACGTAGACCCCATTGTTGGAAAATGTCGAATATGCACCGGTCATAGACATCAGACTAAGATCCGGCGTACCCAGGCAAATGGATGGCTGCCTCGGCAGATATTGTTCCTCGATTCCCATATTGGAAGCCAACTGGATTACGGGCGAAACATCCCCCAATTGCTGCATCAAATGGACACTCACTGAATTGATCGAATTGCGTAATCCTTCATACAGCGTGACGGGCTCATAGGTGAATTCCCCGTCGGAATTCTTAGGTCCCCAGGGTTGGATAAGATTGAAGTTACCTTCGCCAGGCACGATCGTATAGAGTCGGTCCAAAACCTTGGTACATGGCGAAACACCCTGAATGGCAATGGAGGTGGCATATACGAAAGGCTTAAACGTTGATCCCACCTGCCGGCGATTTAAAACGTGATCGTTTTGGAAAAAGTCAAAATTCACTCCCCCCACCCAGGCTTTTACGTAGCCGGTGCCCGGTTCGATGGCCAGGACTCCGGATTGCAGGATCATCCGGTGGTACCTGATGGAATCCATCGGACTCATGATCGTATCTTTTTCCATGTCCGCATTGTAGGCGAACACGCGCATTTTGATCTCTTTATTGAACACTTCATCCGCCTTCTCCTTGAATTCGTTCCAATGGGCGGATACGGTCTTGTAGGCTTCGCTTTGGGCCACTTTCCGCAAAAATACAGCACGCGATTCCGTGATCATTTTATCATTGATCAGTTGCTGAAAATAGTCATCCCCCGATTTTGCGCTTTCAAGCACTTCCAGAGTGTACGGTGTGAATTCGATGTTATCAAACTCTTTTTCTATATCGAGTAACAAACTGTCAAACAGCTGGGCTTTCATCATTAAAAACCGCTCTGATTCCATTTTGAGGGTTTCCAGATGGCGATATTTGAAATCGACAAAATCCTTGTCTGCTCCATAGCTCCAGGGGGTAGCCCCATAACTCCAGTGTTTGAAAAATTCCTCCTGCAAATTGGCCATATGAGATGTCACCGCCTGCTCTGCGTGCATTTGCATTCGCGGATCCAACGTGGTGTATATGCGCAGGCCATCTTTATCCAGGTTCCAGCGGCTGCCATCGGGCTTGCGATACTCGTCCTGAGCCAGCAAGCGATCGAGGTATTTTTTTAGTTCCATTCGAAAATAGGGTGCTGGCCCACGGTTGTGTGCAGTAATCGTAAACTGGGACATGTCCACCGGCTGAGCCTGGAGCGAGTCTTTCAGTTCCTCCGAAATGTGGTCGTGCTTATACATTTGGTACAAGACGACATTTCGGCGCGTGCGTACGTGTTCGGGAAACCGACGGGGGTTATAATAACTGGGATTTTTGAGCATACCCACCAACACGGCCGCTTCATTGATACTCAGTTCATCAGGCGAAGTATTGAAAAAGGTCTCTGATGCTGCTTTGATCCCCCAGGCGTTGTACCCGAACTCAAACTGGTTGAGGTACATGCTGATAATCTCTTCCTTGGTGTACGATCTTTCGAGCTTGATCGCCGTCACCATTTCCTTCAATTTTTGGGGTGCCCGTGCCCAAATATTAGAAGCTGGTTCCTGGGTAAAAAGCAACTTAGCCAACTGCTGCGTAATCGTACTCCCACCCCCTGCATTTTTATTCTGAAGGATAATTCGTTTAACCAAAACCCGCGCCAGGGCTTCAAAATCAATACCGGAATGTCGGTAAAACCGCTCATCTTCTGTGGAAATCAGGGCATTGATAACGTGTGGGGATATTTCATCGTAGGTGACCGATACCCGGTTTTTGACAAAGAACCGGCCCATTTCTGAATTGTCGTTAAAATATATTTCCGTAGCGAAATCTTCGGTGGGATTCTCCAGATCCTCAAAGGTAGGCAATCTGGTAAAACTGGTAACAAGGAAAATCAGAAACACCAGACCTATGCCGCCGATAATGCAGATCCAAAGTATCTTAACTAATTTTTCCTTCCAGGATTGGTTTGACGATTTGTTGGTTTCTCTTGTTTTTTGGCTGTCAGACATTACTGTAATCGAGTTGTTCTTCCAAATATATCAGCCCCGCTTCCACTTCGGCCAGGGTAATTTCCTGGTTGATGGCATAATGCCCGATAGAGCTAAGCAGCGTACACAATATTTTATCGCCTTCGTTCTTCTTATCGCCTTTGATCAGGTTGGTAATCATATCCCGATTACGAAGATCGAAGGTAAAATCTATGTACTGACGTAAATGATTTGTAATCTCATTTAGTTCATTCTCATCAAGGAATCCTTTAAGATGTGCAATCTTACTTTCGGCAATCATTCCGAGGAACACAGCCTCCCCGTGCAGCAAAGGTCTGGCCGAATCGAGCAATACTCCTTCGATCGCGTGTCCTATGGTATGGCCAAAATTGAGCGCTTTACGCGGGCCCTTTTCGTACGGATCATTCTCCACAATCCGCTTCTTGATCAGAAGAGATTCTTCCAGGAAAGGAACCCAATCGATGGATCGAAGATCTGAAATATTTTTAATGGCGTCCCACATCGTTTTATCTGCAATAAGTGCGTGCTTCAGTGCTTCAGCGAATCCACTTTTCAACTGCCGGTCGGATAAGGTTTCGTAAAAACCCGGGTGGATAAAAACCGCTTTGGGATTGTTAAAAACACCGAGCGCATTTTTGAGGCTGAGAAAATCAACCCCTACCTTACCCCCAATACTCGCATCGAGTTGGCTGAGCAAGGTCGTCGGCACCTGGATAAATTTAATACCCCGCTTATACGTACTCGCTACGAATCCACCAAGGTCACCGACTACACCCCCACCGAGATTGATCAACATCGCCTGCCGATCCGCTTCATGGAGAAAAAGTTCGTTCCAGACGCGCTGGCAGGTTTCGATATTTTTGTAGGTTTCTCCGGCTGGGATTTCAATGATGCCATCGGGTTTTAGCTGGCTTTTTTCCAGGAAATTTGGCAGGCAATATTCCCGGGTCATCGAATCCACCAGAACGAAATATTTGCTCACAGCATTGAAATCGATCACGTTCTGGATTTCATTCCACATATTTCCGATCGATACGTGGTAATCTTGTAATTTTATTGTTCTCATCAAATTGATGTTATGCTTCTCGATTGTACGGGTACGAATGAGCTGATAAATCTTAATCTGAGCAAGCACGAACCACTACCCACTGGTTCGCCTGTTCTGATACATGTGCAAAACTACTATTTAACTCCGAAATAGGTAAGAAAATTACAGGGGAGTAGTTGAAATAATCCATCATTTGAACCAAATTTGGGTAATAAACATTGTATATTTCTGCTATTAAAAACAAAAACTATTGCATTTGAGCGAAATTGAATTAACCATTGATGGTGTAGATCTCAGGGAACTGTATGGAGAGCGAAATAAAAACCTCGATATCCTGCAGGAAAGCTACCCGGATCTGCAAATCGTTTCCCGGGGAAATTATCTCCGGTTGAACGGAAAAAAGAAAGCTACCCAAAATGCCAAAGCGAATCTCGAATCGATGATTCGATTGCTTCAGATGAATAAAACGCTCGATGACACCACAGTTAAAGACCTCGTGGCAGGTGAAAACGTCTTCGAAAAGCACGCAGAGGGATCCAATACCAAAACGACCATCCTTCACGGACGGAATGGGCAGCCCATCAAAGCCAGGACCAGGAATCAAAAAAAGATGGTGACCGCCATTGAAAAAAATGACGTGGTGTTTGCAATCGGTCCGGCCGGAACAGGTAAAACATACACAGCGGTAGCGCTGGCGGTACGGGCGCTCAAGCACAAGCTTGTGCGGAAAATTATATTGACACGGCCCGCTGTGGAGGCAGGTGAGAATCTGGGATTTCTTCCGGGAGATCTCAAGGACAAAATCGATCCGTATCTCAGACCGTTGTATGATGCTTTGGATGATATGATTCCCGGGGAAAAACTGAATTATTTCATGGAAAATCGCATCATCGAAATCGCTCCATTGGCGTACATGCGTGGGCGGACTTTGGACAATGCGTTTATCATTTTGGATGAGGCTCAAAACTGCACCATGCCGCAGATCAAAATGTTTCTAACGCGGCTTGGACCCTCGGCTAAATGTATGATCACCGGTGATTTGTCCCAGGTTGACCTGCCTCGAAGTCAACATTCAGGATTGCGCACGGCCGTGAAAATTCTCGAGCCGGTTGACGGGATCGATTTTGTCAAATTGGGCGCCGAGGATGTGGTCCGGCACCGACTTGTCAAACACATCATCCGTGCTTTTGAAAAGGAAGATGAACAACGGTTCCAATCCACTCAGAAAAAACCTACCTTTGCCGCTGATGATTTGGAGGAGGAATAGTTGATCATGAAAACATATTAAATGAGCGCAGATCGCCTTGAAATTTCATTTGAAGGACAGACCATCCATGGACGCGTGGAATTGGATGGCTCCAAAAGCATAAGCAACCGGGCCCTGATCGTCCGGGCGTTGACCGCCGACCCACAGCCCATTCATCATTTGTCAACGAGTGATGACACCAGGGCACTGCAGCATATTTTAAATTCGACTGCAGAGGTACACGATGCTGGTGCAGCGGGGACGACCTTTCGGTTTTTAACAGCCTATCTGGCTGCTTCGGGGAAATCATGTACGTTGACAGGGACCGAACGAATGAAGCAAAGACCTATCGGTGAGTTGGTCTCGGCGTTACGGTCACTTGGAGCCAATATCGAATACCTCGAAAAAGAGGGCTATCCGCCATTGCGCTTCGAACCCGCCACGCTCGATTCCACAAACGAACTCCATATTGCGAGCCACATCAGTTCTCAGTTTATAAGCGCACTGCTTCTGATCGCTCCTACCCTGCCCCAGGGTTTGAAACTCCACCTACAAGGGGACATGGTATCCAGATCGTACATCGAATTGACGCTCCAGATCATGAAGCACTATGGGGCGGATTTTAGCTGGGAGGACAACGTGATTGTGGTTCCGGCGCAACAGTACCAGGGCAAACCTTTTACGGTCGAATCGGACTGGTCGGCGGCATCGTATTATTATGGCATAGCTGCGCTAACCGAAAAATGCGAACTGGAATTAACCGGACTCACTGAACACAGTTTTCAGGGTGACGCTCGTGTAGCGAAATTGTATGAAAAATTTGGGATTCAGACGAGCTACGGCCCGGACACAGTCGTTCTCCGAAAATCCAGTCCTCAGGTGCCAGATGCTTTCCAATACAATTTTATTCTATGTCCGGATATTGCCCAGACCATGGCAGTCACCTGTGGGGCGCTTGGAACGCGGGGAACATTCAGCGGATTACAAACGCTGAGCATTAAAGAAACTGATCGAATCGGGGCACTGCGAACAGAGCTGGCAAAAATGGGGGTGGATTTCTCCAGCTCCACCGGTGTGGATGGCGAAGAATACCACGTCGTGAGTGGCAAAGCAGTTTTTCCCGACCAAATTTCATTTCCCACTTATGAAGACCACCGCATGGCGATGGCATTCGCTCCACTGGCTGTACTTCATCCCATCCATATCGAAGAACCGGGCGTCGTATCCAAGTCTTATCCCGATTTTTGGAAAGACCTGGAAAAGCTGGGATTTGAAATTCAGGAAGGTTAAAAGGCGAATCTAAACACTTGGTTTCAGACCCTACCTACAGGGCATTAAGCTTTGGAATAAATAGTATACCGGGCATGCATTTCCCGGGATAATGAGCCAGGACATATCTGCTTTGTGATGCCGGGATATCACCCAGGTTCTTCGACGCCGTTATCGGTTGGGCGTAATCTTCGTATTTTATTTAATTTGGCAGATGCCTTCAATCCCTGTATATTGTTTTTAAAATCGCTACATTGAATGTAAAGCCTGCCATGAAACATCTCCTAATACTCGCTGCGCTGCTCTTTCTGGAGGGTATGACCAGTTGTAAAAATTCGTCAAGTGAAAATTCCACTCCCATTCGTAAAGTAGTCTTTGTAATCGTGGATGGGATACCGGAAGATGTCATCCAATCCGTCAAAACTCCCATTTTGGATGAAATTATTAGTCAGGGTGCTTTTATCCCAGCCTATGTGGGCGGGGGCGCAGGAACTTACTCTGAAACGCCGACTATTTCAGCCGTTGGCTACAACAGCTTACTCACCGGTACGTGGGCCAATAAGCACAATACCCTGGACAACAACATCGAGAACCCCAACTATCATTACTGGTCGATATTCCGGATTTTGAAAGAGCAATTCCCCGGGAAAAAAACAGCCGTATTTTCCACCTGGCTCGACAACCGCACAAAGCTGATCGGAGCCGGTCTTCCCCAAACCAAAGAATTGACGATCGATTATTATTTTGACGGATTTGAATACGATACCTTGAGATTTCCCCATGATGAAGATTCCCAATACATCCTGGACATCGATAATTATGTTGTGGAAGAAGCTGGCCGGGTTCTCCGATCCCAGGCTCCTGATCTTAGCTGGGTCTACCTCCAGTATACCGATAATATGGGCCATAGTTATGGTGATCACCCACGTTTTGAGGAGTCGGTCCGATTGGTCGATGCGCAACTGAGCCATATATGGGATGCCGTGAAAGAACGAATGGACCGGTACAATGAAGAATGGATGCTGCTGATTACGACGGACCATGGACGGACTGCAGACACCGGTAAAGATCACGGAGGCCAGACGGAAAGGGAACGTCGTATATGGATCGCCACCAACATAGATGAAATTAATTCATATGGCCGTTCTCACCGGGTTGGTATCACGGACATCCTTCCCTCGATCGCGCACTATATGGGCATTTCGATACCCAAAGCACAGGGAATGGAACTGGATGGAGTTCCATTTATAGGACCTGTGGATGTCGCAAATCTGGAAGCACAGAAATCAGGAAACCGAATTGAGGTATACTGGAAAAATTTCAGTAAAAATGATACCGGTAGGTTATGGATCAGTACCAGCAATCATTTTAAAACCGGAGGAGAAGACAGGTATTTTGTCAAAGGAGATGTACCGCTTTCAGATGAGTACACCAGCTTTTCGGTGGAGCATATCCCTTCCCCCTTCTATAAGATCGTTCTGCAAACGCCAAATCATTATTCAAATACGTGGATAGTGCCAGAATAAAATATGGGTTGAATAATCAACTCGTGCTATGATCGAAATTTAATTCCGTATATCAGGGTTCGACATCATAAAACTCTAAGCAATTCACCCGAATTGATGATAACTACCTGACTGAAAAATCATAATGTAACGAAATTCAACCCGGAGGTAGCATCGATCCTACGGGCGGTGAGGGAGCCGGTAGTGAAGTGCGCCGGGCATTAAGTTCGTGATATGTATGACGAGGTTGTTTTTGCCGGGGATTAACTGAGGAAAGCCTCAATTTTATGAATGCCGAACGAGGGGGATTGAGATACTATGTAAACGAAGAAGGTAAAGGCGTACAAACCACAGCCGACCAGGGCCCCAATGGTGAGTTTGTCTTTGAAAATGGAATGCTTCTGGAAGGGGTGTTGCAAAGTGGAGAACCCAACACCAATGTCATTCCCCAATC
The DNA here is from genome assembly GCA_937952445.1 of uncultured Bacteroidota bacterium. Taxonomy (GTDB): domain Bacteria; phylum Bacteroidota; class Bacteroidia; order Chitinophagales; family Saprospiraceae; genus Membranihabitans. The sequence goes on from CALGAA010000138.1 coordinate 21,029, forward strand.
ATTGTATTATGCTGCTACTTACAACTGGGGCGGCCCACAATACGGAAATTCACAGTATTACCGGTATATCAATGAGAACAACTGGTTTAAAGTCCGCGAAATAGCACTTGGGTATCAACTTCCCGCCACATTAGCAGCCCGGGTAGGTGCTCAGCGCCTCCATCTGTCGGTGTATGGTCGGAACTTGTTCTTTATATACCGATCCATCAAGGACATTGACCCGGAACAAACGACAGCTGGCTCCCGATGGTTACAAAACATCAACAACGCAGGGAACAACCCTTCTTTCCGCTCATTTGGCGTTACGCTGAACGCAGGATTTTAACGTTAATTCAAAATTTGAAACAATGAAGAATTTAAAATACATTACCGTCCTCCTTCTGACCTTCACATTGTGGTCTTGTCAGGAAGACCAGTTTGCGGACAATTATCCGAATCCATCCAAAATTGCGAACACCACGATCGAACGACAGTATACGGGGATGCAGGTCGCGGGAATTGATTACATCGTACCCGCCTACTGGAACTACTTCGTGGTTTTGCGGATTACACTCAATCCATGGACCCAGTCTATCGGTTGGATCAATACACCCAATCAATATTTACCTGGATCTGCGGCATCGGACGCTGTCTGGGGCAATTACTACAATATTTTGGCCCAGTACAGGGAGTTCCAAAAGGTGTGGAATGTAGCAACCCCACAACAACAGGCAGATCGTAAAATATTCCAATTAACCGCTGATGCTTATCTGTATTATGAAACCCAGCGCATGGTAGATCTGTTTGGCTCCATCCCTTTTTTCAATGCAGGTATGTTGAGTACGAATGGTGGTGATTACAATGTGTCTTTTGCTGAATACGACCAGTCTCAGGAAATATATGCTCATATGTTGGATGAGTTGAAAACCATTGCTACTGAATTG
>CALGAA010000139.1 GCA_937952445.1 uncultured Bacteroidota bacterium
CTCCTTTTGGTAATTTAAAAACCAATTAAACTGATACGAAGTTGATAAATTTAAATTCTCCTGGACGTTTTCATAGCTTGAGCTAAGATTATGGGAGCCCGTTTGAGTAAAATCTACTGGACCCGGTATGAATTGATTTGTCGCACTGGCAGTTTGAAAAATGTAATACTTGTTGTGAACGACAAATGATTTCATATTTCGGTCAAAAGCTCCTAAACTACCCTGAACTGTGGTACTAAGACCATCAAGTAATGAATTCAAATCTAAATTAAATTTTAGCAAGCCGTCAAAATTCCTATATTTAGTATCCCGGTACCCCCCTTCATTCAACATTAATTCTGGTGGATGCCATCCACCAGCAGGTTTTACAGGTATATCATTTGGATCATTCGTTGGATTGCCAGCAGCATCTACATAAAAAGGGTATAGACGAGTCCAGTTAAATGTAGAACGATAGAAATCACTTACATCAAAGTCTTCAGCGCCATCATAAGGCCAATACCATCGATTGTAATCCCTTTGATGCCCACTAACATTCAATTCTACATTCAGATTTTCTGAGATGTTTGCACTAATATTGGATCTGAAATTATATTTTTCATACCCGAGATTTTTATAAGATCCTTCCTCTGTATGATAACCCAATGATAAATAATATTTAATATCTTGGCTCCCCCCATCTACACTTAAATTATGTTGTTGAACAGTGGGTGTTTGCCATATGAGTTCATTAATACCATATGACCTATTATCAAAATAATTTAACACCTCCTCCCCATATGGTTTTGGTTGTCCTTTCGTCACTGCTGTGTTATTAACATATTGAAGTTCCTCAACAGCAGAAAAATCCTGTATCGGTTGGGTAGGATTGGATGCAGAATAGGATCCTTTGTATTGAAACTGCGGTTTTTGAATACTTCCACTTTTAGTTGTCACTAATACAACACCATTACCGGCACTCGAGCCATATATAGAGGCACTTGCGGCATCTTTTAAAAAGCTTACATTCTCGACTTCGTTAGGGTCAAGGGCATCAAAATCTTCTTTATTTTTTCTGATTCCATCAATTACATAAAGGGGCTCGTCAAAACTTCCTCTGATTCGAATGCTTGAACTTGCACCAGCCAAACCAGAAGTACCAACCACCTGAACCCCTGGAGCTCGACCAGCCAATCCGTTCGACAGATTTGCCATGGGAATGTTATCAATGTCTTCAGTTTTAATGGAAGAAATGGAGCCAGTTACATTCACTTTCTTCTGGGTTCCATAACCCACAACCACGACTTCATCCAGGGTTTGTACATCTTCTTGCATAATAATCGTAAGACTGGTTTGACCACCAACAGCCACTTCCTGGCTTTGATACCCAATGTAGGACAACACCAATACGGCCTGGTCATCTACGTCATTTATCGAGAACCGCCCATCAAAATCCGTCGTTGTTCCCTTGTTTGTTCCTTTCACCAGGATATTGACCCCGATTAGTGGTTCTCCATACACATCGGTGACCTGCCCGGTAATGTTGAGAACCAATCTTTTATTATATAATTCAATCGGATTGTAAGACGCAAGCGCATCGACGGCTTTCTCTATTTTTCCCAGTCGGCTTCGTTCCTGATTCAATAAGCCTATAGAGCTATTCTGATCACTTGCTATTAAATTATCTGTACTTTTATTACTAGTTTGTTTTGGAAAAATAATGACGCTATTCTCAATCGACCGATAACTCAGCACAGTATTTTCTAATGCTTGATCCAAGGCAAATTTGACGGTCTGCCTCCCTGGTTTTAGAGTGACATGGTTGTATTTTTGAACGTCGGATGGGAGGTAAGCGAAGGTCAATGGCGTTTGGTGTTCGATCCGCTTGAGTAGAGACTCCAGGTTGCCTTCGTTGACCTCAATGAAGACCATAATGTCTTCCAAACCCTGCCCCCGGGAATTGGAAGCGGAGAGCAATTGGATTCCTCCAATCAGCAAGAAAAGATAGGCAAAACTGACCCTCATCAAGAACCTCCATTTTCTTTGTTTGGTAAAGTTTTTATACATTTGAATTGTTTTTAATGGTTTGCGAATTATTAAAAATGATTCAGCCCGTATAGGCTGGATGGAAGCCATCCGGTATCTCTTGTTCTATGCTGACTACATCGACGAGATTATCGGGTGGCTTTTTCTTTTTTTGTTCTATCTAAGTTGCCATATCAGTTGCATTTACGTCCTCCAATGATTTCCACCTTATGATCGTTTATCGTAAAATCGGCTTGCAATACACCAGTCACTACCCGCAATACCTGTTCCAGCGACTCACCGTGCATAAATGCGGCGTTCATGGTGCATTTCTTCAACGCTTCGTTTTGAACACTTACTTCCACGTGATACCTCGCCCCGATCAATTCAGCGGCTTCCTCGATTGTGGTTTCGGTCAAGATCAGGAAGTCTTCTTTCCAGGCTAATACCTTGGACAGATCTGCCATTTCCTTTTCATAGCTCCTGGTTTTTTTGTCAACCCTGATTTGTTCCTTCGGGCGAATTTTGTCATAAATTTTATCCACCTCTCCTACGGCCACCTCACCGTGTTCGACCGTGACGGAAATTTCGGGTTGGTCCTCGTAAGCCGTTAGATTGAAAGCTGTGCCCAATACCGTCGTGGTAACCCGCCCCGTATGTACCACAAAAGGTCGACCCGAATCGGGAACGATGTCAAAATAGCCTTCACCGGAAAACGAAATTTCACGTTTCTCCTTGCCAAAGGCTTCAGTTAACGATAGTTGACTTCCTTCATTCAAGATGACTACGCT
>CALGAA010000140.1 GCA_937952445.1 uncultured Bacteroidota bacterium
TTCATAGTCAAAATCCGGGCTCGGCAATCCCTCGATATGGGTTGTAAATCAAATCACCATAAAAATGACATTCTGATCAAATGAATCAGAAAATGCATTGAAGCCGGGCTGACATATCCCCGTTTATAACCTTATTATCAACAGTTTGTTATATATTTATTTATAGATTAATATATCTCGGGGGAATTTTCCTCACGTATTTGCTGGCGTACAGGCTTACTGGATTGAGCGCTCAAAAACGAACCAACAAAGGGATTTACCCTGATATTCTCAACGCAGCCTGCATCGGTAACAGGTATTATTATTTTAGAACAATGCTGCGTTGAGGCAGAGACTTACCGATCCCTTAGTTAATCTTTATGGAGCTTGCATCGGTACCACTACTTGTGAAATTTTCTTGATCCTCTTTAAAATATTACTAAAATATATCCCTGAATTCTGTATATTTAGAATCGGCGAAGCAACCTTTCCTGGACTGCGCTATAGAGGATTGGAGCGGATCATTCTTTCGCTCTGATTGAATTCGACTTAGTGCGTCATGAAAAATCGCTCCACTGGTACACGAAATCAACGCAGGATGCCCTATTTGGTCTCTTATTTCGTACTCGTACTCTGCTTGGCCAACATCTTCCATTACGAGGCCAACGGTCAATCTTTGGTCGAAATTTGTGATAACGGGATCGACGACGATGGCGATGGGCTGATCGATCTCAACGATCCGGACTGTGAATGCCAGCAGGCAGAACCTCCTTCCCACATCCCCAATCCATCGTTCGAAGAAATCGATTGCTGCCCGTCCGGAAATTCGCAACTCAACTGCGCGGTGACCTGGATACAGGCTTCAGAAGCCACGACCGACTATTATAACAGATGTGGTTATTTCGAACGTAACGGATTTCCCTTGCCCCGACCCATTCCGGATGGGAATGCCTACATCGGATTTCGAAATGGTCGGTTTTCCGGGGAGAACCCCAATCCCAACTGGAAGGAGTATACGGGTGCCTGCCTCAATGCCCCTCTGGAAGCGGGAACGCAGTACACCTTCCAATTTCACATCGGATTTGTGAGTTATGATATATCCCCACCCATGCAGGTGGTGGTTTACGGAACACCCGATTGTAAAAACCTTCCATTTGGTGTAGGTGATCGGGAATTTGGCTGTCCGTTGAATGGCTCGGGCTGGCAGGTTCTTGGAAGTGTGAATGTGAGCGGTAATGCCCAATGGAAACAATACGAAATCACTACCATCCCCACGCAGGATATCACCGCCATCGCCATAGGCCCCGATTGCGTGGAACTCAATTTACAAGAAAATCCTTATTATTTTCTGGACAATCTCATCCTGGCTGACTCCGAACTTTTTGGCCCCAAGATCGAGCTGAAAGGTAACCCCTGTAGCCGGGATTTTAGTATCGTCAGTTCAGCACGAAATCATGCTACGTACCAATGGTACCGGGATGGGGTGGCATTGGTGGGGGAAACCGACCGGGAACTGCGCATCGATCTTATCGAAGGGAGTTATCAGATTATGATCAATACCCCGACGGCGTGCATCGTTTCCGAACCATACGATTACATAATTCCCACTTTTGAAACCGAAAGCCGCGTCACCGTTTGTCCGGAAGAAACCTATCCTTTCGGAGGACAAATTCTCAGCCAGTCCGGGCAGTACACCCACACCTTTCAAAGCAAGGATGGATGCGATAGCACGGTGCATTTGGATTTGCATATTCTCGCCGACCGGGTGGATACCGCCAATGAGTACTTTTTTCGGGGGGAAACCTTTCGAATGGGGCCTTATTCTTTTCGTACGCCGGTTTCGACCCAGGTGAGTTTGGTTTCTTCTCTTCAATGTGATAGTTTGGTCCATCTCAACTTGCAGGAATACGATCTGTATATTCCAAACGCGTTTTCGCCCAATGATGATGGGGTGAACGACGTGTTTACAGTATACGGTCGGGACGATTTAATCGAATTGGAATCCATCCATATTTTTGACCGGTGGGGCGACCGGGTTTTCGAGGGAACAAAAGGACAGTCCATGGAATGGAACGGGACCAGTCTCCAGGGATCGGTGGATGGAGGCATATACGCTTACCAGGTCGAGGTGATTTTGCACGATGGAAAAAGGAAAACGCTATCGGGAGATGTCCTGCTGATCCGATAATGATCCCTCCGGGTAAAATCAGTGGGTTTTTCGCCGCGTTCAACTAAATTGGAGATAATACTGAAGATGGTTTCGGTTGAATTCTCTGGCACGGGAATCCGGTGCCTGATGTTCAATTAGCGCTTCCAGATTGGCGATTCGATCCTCATCGTTCATGGCGATTAACTCCTCATCGAATGGATAGGCGTCACCCATCATCTCCTTGTCCATATCAGACAATTCGGTATTTTCGGTGGTAAAACAAGGTGAATCTTCCCCGGTGACAAACATCCACGCCGGAAAGCTATAGTGCATAATGGAATGTTTATCGTGCGCAGAATAAATCATCCCCCCGGATCGCAGCTGACGAAGGTTGTGATCCACCTTCCATTTCGGCCAGTAATTCGGTGGGCCCCCGAGATACTCGTACAATTTGTTCCAGTCAAAATCGCACTCCAGGGCCGGGGTCTGATGTTCGTGATGAAAACCCAGCGCATGGCCAAATTCGTGCAAAACAACACCCTGCCAATTGGGGGGCAGGTCGACGTCAAAGCCAAACAGATTGAGGGTGATCTCGCCCGGAAGTGCGATGGATGGATCCGTGCTGTCCACGCCGACCAGTGACCAGTATCCCGTCTGATCAAAGCCCACCCTAATGTGGCTTTTGTCCTCTTCGAACCAGTGACGGAAGGATCCTGTGGATTCATCGTATCCAAAATCGAATTCAATATTGCCATACTCCGTCCAAAGATTGGCCACCTCTGCTATTTTTTGATGCAATTCCGAATCTCCACCTTTAAAACTGACGGTCAGTTCGCCGATCCGCCACAACTTCAGGTCTTCAAATACCAGTTCTCTGGCCAATCCGTTGATCGAGCCTGGGATGTTTTTGACACGTTCACGGTTGCGGGCTTCGATGCGCGCCTGGATCTTGTCGGGATACGATTCCAAAATGAGTTGCGAAGGTTTCATAGCATTTATTTTTTTTGACGGGTGAAATTATACGTGACTCCCAAAAACATACCAGCGGTGGTCTTTTTGTACGTGGGAATTTTGCTTTCGTTCAGCGGGAGATAGGGGCCAAACCCATCATATCCGACTGCCCTGGACAATACCTCTACCTGCCCGATGGATACACCCGCATTGATGCCAAATACTTTTTCCCTGCCGATTAGGGCCCCAAATCCGAGTAAATACCGAATTTTACCATCGAAGGGTGACAAGGAGGCTCCGACAGCAGGTCCCAACCTAAAGTTTGGCTTGATTTTATAAGTCAGATGAGCCATAGCTCCCACCGACATGTCCCCTTTAAATTCTCCTTCTTCGAGGATGTCGTTGACCTCATCGTTGCGTGCAGCGAGATAAAAGTTTTTTTCATATAGATTGGTGTAAAACAATCCGGTGGAAAAGTCGAAAGACCATTGTCGGTGTGTATCGAAATCAATGGTACCGGTGAAAATCGTGTCTTTTGCGTATGAATCGTACAATGCCAGTCGAACCTCGGTGATGTCTTTTTCCGCTTTGAATACATCGGTCAGCAAAAATTCCTCTGCCATCGTGGATTGAACGATGTATTCGAGCAGATGGATGTAATCGATGCTTTCCACCTTTTTGGCTATCCGCGACAACCTGGATTTTTCCCTAATGACCACATCAGCATCGGGCGTCATTAAGGTGACTTTCTCGATGTTGTTCGCATAAATCTTTTCTGATGCTATGATATAATCCACGTAGTACGCCACGTGCCCAACGATGTATTGCATATTGGTGGTGTCAAATGTGGCATGGATTCGTTGGAGTACCTCATGGGCATAGATGGGGTCAGGGTACTATCGTGCACGGCTGTACAGTTCGTCGCGGCCACTGCGTATGACCTCCAGTTCGTTAAAATAACGGAGCGATTTAAGGAAAAATTCGCGCTGGCCGGTGGGTCTGATGTCAAAATGATCGAAAATATCACTGCCGGAGATGCCGGGTAAAATTGGTTCCAGGATTTCCGGGATGGGGGAAATGTAGCGGAAAGATCGCACCCAGGTATGATCGTGAATGTACGCCGGATTAACGTTGTAAATTTTTAACTGATAATTTTCACCGGCTTCCAGTCCGGAACTGTCCCGTAGGGAAATCGATGAGGTCCGGGGATCAAAATCGATTTCAACCATTCGCTGACTCCACAGCGAAATCGGTAATAAAAGAACGATCGTATACGCGATAAAAGTTCTTCCCATTCGGATAGTATTGGGTTTGTGCCGGCGCTTCTATCAGGCCCTTCGATCCTTACCAATCATTACACCTGGCTAAATCGTAATTCTAATGTACGACAATTTCTCTAAATTACCCGATGAAAAGATATAACTCAATAATTTTAACGGTTAGATTTCTGATAAACAATAGGCGATTGATTAATTTGATCAAAGAAAGAACTACCTGTTATATCGTTTGATTACAGGTCGATTAAGTCTCTGTCGCGAAATAAAATTCTGAAATGGGGTTTGATATCCCGCTTGCATAATGCTTTATTATGGAAAGGATCCAATCGCCGTATTTTGTGCTGCCATTTAACCCGCGGTCAATATTGTGTTAAATTGTTATATGAAAAATACTTTTGATAATTGAAAAATGGAGTACGAATTTTAATTTCCAAAAAGTGCCGGGCCGGTATAATTTCTGCGCTGATTGACCATCCTCGTACGTCAAAGAAAATCCGTCTTTTTCGAATATGACCAGATAATCAACGGGCTACCATCCTCCACCAGTCACTATATTTGTGCCCCATCCCACGAATTTATACTGGCTATATCTACATCAACTAAAGCTGCATCTGTACACTATACCTCACAATACCAGTATAAACTGGATGAATTTTGCAGCCTTTCCCATAGGAAAGGGACTGTAGCGTTTTGATGATGATTCTACATCGTCCTTCAGGATTCACCGAACACCTTTACTTCAGGGTGAGTATATCTTAAGTATCAAGATCCTCACCCCCGGCGCACTTACTGATGACCTGAAAATTCGATGACGAGCGAAGCGGATTGTTTACCACTTCTTTTTCGAGATTTTTTCGGACACTTTATCCGCGAAATCCGAGATTTGATCAATCCCTTTTTCGACCATGCGCTCGATGTTTTGCAAATCGATCGGTTCACCTTTCATCCGCAACCGGTCGATGGACGTTTTGGCTGCTGGAATCACGGCCCAGAGGATGATGTACAATAACACCCCTGCTCCACCGGTGATCGTAAAGAAAACGAAAGCCAGGCGTACCCATATGGGGTCATTGATGTCAAAATATGCGGAGATGCCACTACATACCCCGGCGATCATTTTATCATCCGTATCCCGGTACAGTTTGCGGCGGTACTCTGCTTCTTCCCGCTGATGTTCCCGGGCATGGCTCGTGCTGGAGTCGCCGGATTGATCAAATTGTTCCGGACGGCCCATGACCTGTATCGCTTTTTGAACATCGGCCATGTTGGCCACTTTCCGGGCACCCATTGATTCTTCGATGAGCTCAGCCATTCGGAGTTCAATATCGTTGATAATTTCATCGGCATAGTCCGATTTTCCAAAATAATCATCGAGTTCGTGGAGGTAGCTTTGCAATACTTCCGATGCATCGAGGTCGATAGCTAATGGAATACCTCCCAGGTTGATATATTCTATTTTATTCATTTTCGCTGATATTTAAAGAATTAGAAAAATTGACTGTTTGCGAAAGGGCTGACCAGGATTTGGCCAGTTCATTTCTGAGTTCTTCCCCTTTTGAGGTGATTTCGTAGTATTTCCGTGGAGGTCCGGAGTTGGATTCCACCCAGTTGTAGGCCAAATAGCCGTCTTTCGTGAGCCGGTTGAGGAGTGGATACATCGTTCCTTCCACAACGATCAGGTCGTTCTCCTTGAGATTGCGTATGATGTCCGAGGGGTACATGGTTTCCTTGGAGAGTAACCCCAGGACGCAAAGCTCAAGGACTCCTTTTCTCATTTGCGCTTTGATGTTTTCTATTTTCATTGTCCAAATATTTTGTTGATCTCACTCCAAATATAGATCAAATATAGTACTTGGCAAAGCAAGATACTGTCCATTGAAAGGTATATTGGATCAATGAATAATATCTAACGATAAATGAACGAAAAAAAACGATAAAATTTAAACATGTTTTGGAGTCATTTTGAAGAAATTCGAGGGCCCATCCGCTGAAATTTCAAATCAAGCCTGTATTTTTGTCGCCATGGATTACATTACCCATTCCCAATGCCCGGTTTGTGCACACGAAAATTTGACCCCCCACCTCGAATGTGAGGACCACCTCGTATCCCATCAAAAATTTCGGGTGGAAGTTTGCCGAAATTGCGGATTGGGCATGACCCAGGGCGTCCCTCCTCCGAACAATATTGGGGCATTTTACAAATCGGAAAATTACATTTCCCATTCTGATACCAGGAAAGGTTTGGTCAATTCCCTGTATCACCAGATCAGGACTTTTATGCTGGGTCTAAAACAGCGGTTGGTCGAAAAACACACCGGTGGGCAAAAGGGATCCCTGCTGGACATCGGCTGTGGTACAGGTTATTTTCTCCACCATATGAAAAAACATGGTTGGACGGTGCATGGTACCGAACCCGATCCGGATGCCCGGGCGATGGCATCTTCCCAGCTGGACCAGGAAATCGGAGATAGCAATGGGTTGTTTGACCTGCCCGCCCAATCTTACGACGCTATTACTATGTGGCACGTCCTGGAACACGTTTATGAATTGGATCAATACCTCCAACAGATATCTATACTGCTAAAACAGGAGGGGACGCTGGTTATCGCTGTGCCCAATTACCTTTCGTACGATGCCCAGCTTTATCAGGAACATTGGGCCGCGTTCGACGTGCCTCGCCACTTGTGGCATTTTTCGCCCGCTTCCCTGGTCCGCCTGGTTGAGCCGTATGGTTTCGAGTTGGTGACGCGGCAACGAATGCCATTTGATCCGTTTTACATTGCGATGGTCAGTGAGAAATATCGGCAAAAAGGGTGGGCTCTGGCCAGGGGATTGATCAATGGCGGTTTATCGTTTTGCCATAGCCTGGTGAATCTGGAGAAAAGCAGTTCGCTCATTTATGTGTTTCATAAGCGAAGTCAGGAGCCATAATCCACCACTCGCCGGGTTACGAAGGGTAACGCTCTGAGGTGCTTGTCAGTAGATTTCCTCCAGACGGTCTAAAACCCCTGGAATTTTCCCTGCAAAATAAAAAAACCAGCACAGATTATTTTGCATTGCAGGGGAGGTGTAGTATCCAGGGACTAACCCCCAGTACTGTGCGCCTTTTTTCCGAGCCCGAACGCTTCTATTCCTTTATTAGATCCTCAAAATCATGTGGGAAAAGCATCACATGGATGGTTTGATCCAGATTGGCATATGACAAAGCTGAATTGAGTTGGACAAAGTATTTGTACTGGTATTGGTCCTCCAGGATAAGGATGATAGCGGGTTTTTTATTGGTATTCAGAGCATACCACAGACTTTGTCCGATCGCTTCCTTCCATTTGGGCGCCCTCTTGATTTCGATGGCATATTCATCGGTCAGCAGGTCAATCCTTCCACCGTCAATGGACACCTCCCGCTCCCCTCCGATGAGGGATTGGATATAATCGGAATAGTCATGTTCACGCACCAATTCTTCGGGTTGGGCAAGGGCTATTGAACCGAAAAACAGAAAAATAAGAGCGGTAAAAAATGGGGGAAGGTGGGTTGGGCACGTCATCCGTCTTTCTTTTATAACACGATACTATGGAATATAAAGCACAGAGAACGAAAAATGTTCCCGGTGCATATCCGGCGATGGCTGATATAATGTCAAATCTTCTCCTTCGTTATAAACATCGATAATTCTTCGGTTTTGAAATCCATGACAACCGGAGTTGATCCCAGCTGAGGCCCACTACTTTTAGAAATCGTCGGAAAACAGCTCCTTTATGGAGTTGGAAATGCACACATAATTTTATTGGTAACGAAAAATACAGCACCATGCCTGATCCAAGAATTAAAGATGAGGATAAGTACGAAGCTCTCCGCGATGAG
>CALGAA010000141.1 GCA_937952445.1 uncultured Bacteroidota bacterium
TCTTATTGACCATTTTTTCGATTCCTCATGGAATCCGACATAAGCCTTTTGGATCCCTGTTAATAGGGTAAGTGAGACCTATTGGAATCTATTTCTTGAGTCCTGATCGGATAAGTATGTAGCTTGTCTAACATTCTTTGGTGGATTTACTGTAGCGGGAAGTAAATGGAATGTAGAAAAAATATGTTTTTTCCCAGCTTTTAAGGGTATGGCAGGTCAATCTCAAACCAATTTCAGAAATACGAGATAAACATTATCAAAACCACCAATTCGATGTCCGGAGGAGTGATCGACCTCAAATTTTTCATCGCGCGATGCAGATGATTGCGAACGGTTATGGGAGAAAGGCCTAGCATTTCGGCTATTTTTTGGTGAGAAAGCCCTTCTTTTTTGCTGAGGTTGAAAATAATGCGCTGCTGATCGGGCAATTGGAGCAAGGATTGTTCCAGCACCTCCCGGTAATGCTCAGCATCCATGATTTTTTCTATCTCCGGTCTGCTGCTTTCATCGGCGGCGTTCATAAAAGACATGAGATATTGGCGATATTCCTGGTCTTTGTAGGCCTTCTTGAGATGATCGTACGCCCGGTGCCGGCACATGTGATAGATGTACCCATCCACATCCGAGATCTCCTCCAAACTGGTCTTGCTTTGAATCAATTTCACGAAGACATCCTGCATGAGATCCGCCGCCAGTTCCCGGTCGTGCAAAAACTGCACAAAGAAACCGAATATCTTATCGCGATATCGATGAAAAAGAATTTTTAATTCCGCCTCCTTCATGGTGAAACCTCAGAGTTAATAACGTGAAGTAAATCAACATTTACCGAAATCTAACAAAAATTTATAAAATATTTCAACCCGCACTGGTATGTTATGAATCTTTTGAGGTCTTGTATGGCATATTGCCGGATATCCAGTCCCGGAAATAAGACATTAATTAAACCATATACTCAAACAAGTGTCGCACAGTAAAAGAATAAGAGACCTCGCCCAAAAATACCTGAACCGGACTCTCACATCAGCGGAGTCAAATGAATTATTTCGATGGTTGGATGAAGTCAAAGATGCTGAAATGACTGACGAGGTCTTTCTCGAAGAATGGCTTCACGGAGAACGGAATCATCAGATCGAAGAAGTGACCTGGGATCAAATTCGAGAGCTGAGCCATGAAAAGAGAAAGACAAAAACGACAAAGATTCTTCCCGTGCCTGGCTGGAAATGGGCGGCTGCAGCGGTGTTGATCATTGCTGCTTCGTCCCTTTGGTGGTGGGGGAATACCGAGGAACCGGAGATGGTGGTATACCAAACTGGATACGGCGAAACCATGCCGGTAAAACTGGAGGATGGTACCCGGGTAATATTGAATGCTAACTCCAAAATGACCTGGGACAGTGATTGGGAAAAAAGAGGCAAGGGAAGGTGGATTGAACTGGAGGGCGAGGCTTTTTTTGACGTAACCCAACTGGAAGCCCATGGTCCTAATGGAGAAGAGAGAGTTCCGTTTCGGGTCCGTACAGCGGATTTGGTGATCAATGTGCTCGGGACTTCTTTCAATGTATCCCAACGGAGGGGGCAGACAGACGTGTTTTTGGAAACGGGATTCATCAAACTGGATTTACTCGTGACGAGGAGTAATTCTGTGCAATTGGATAATAATATCCGGGAAAAAAGTCGATTGGATCCTATCGTGATGAAACCCGGAGAACGGGTGCGATTTTCGGCCCTGTCTGGCGAATTGGAAAAAGAGGATGGAGATCCTTCGGCATGGAAAGAAGGAACGTTGACCTTTACCAAGCAAAAGTTTGGAGATGTTTTATCCAGCCTCGAAGACATTTACGGAAAGCAATTTGAGGTGTCCGATGAAAATTTATTGGATCGCGTGGTTAATCTGGCGTTGCCCTACGAAAACTGGGAAACGGTGCGCCAGTTGATCGGAATGCCTCTCAATATTGAGTTTATTGAAAAGGAAAATACAAACGAAATAAGGATTGAAAAAAGGTCAGGGAAATAAGCTTTTCAAAGTTTGAAAGTTGGCCAAAGCTGATTTGGACGTCCGGTTTGGCTGCTTAACTCCCCAACCCCATTAACTATAGTAAAATGCTTTATACGATGAAGTTAAAAAATTTACGTGTAATCAAAGGGAAATATGCCATGCTGATTTGCTGGTTGTTCTTCATGTTGCAGGGACCGACACAGGCGACCGTGCCTGCTGACGAGATTTTGCTCGAAGAAGCCTTTCATTTGATTGGACAGCAATACGGTGTATTCTTCAATTATGACCAGGAAATGGTTTCGGATACGCGCGTGATCTACAAAGCCGGGACCTATCAAAATGTAGAGGATGCCCTGTCCCAGGTGTTTGATCAGACCGATCTGAAGTACCAGATTTTTGATAAGAGGTACGTGGCGGTATACCGGGAAACGCGAGAAGGGGTCGAATCCCTTCGAAGAATGATCGATCATTTCCAGACCATCGTGGATCGCAACGATGAGAAAACCACTGAACGTCCGTGGGTGGCACCTACGCCGGTATTGAAAAGAACAGTGGGGCACGAATTGATTGCCCGCAAAGCACTGATCTATTCGATTACCGGCCTGGTCACGGACGCCAATGGTGAACCCCTGATTGGGGTAAATATCCAGGTAAAAGGAACCAATACCGGTACTTCTACCGATATCGACGGGAATTTTATTCTCGAGGATATCGATGAACAAGCCGTTCTGGTGTTGTCCTATATCGGGTACCAAACCCAGGAAATCGCTGTTGCAGGCCGGTCCCATTTAAACATCACGATGGTTCCCGATTCCCAGCTCCTCGATGAAGTGGTTGTTGTGGGATACGGAATACAGAAAAAATCCAACATTACCGGTTCCATTTCTTCCATCCGATCGCGGGATTTGGAAAATGTACCCAGTGGACGGATCGAGCAGGCGCTCCAGGGACGTGTTTCAGGCGTGACTATTATGCAAAATTCCGGGCAGCCCGGATCGTCTTCCACCATTCGGATCCGGGGCATCACGACATTTAACAATAATGAACCCTTGTATGTGGTCGATGGAGTGGTCGTGGATCCTGGTGCCATCGGTTATCTCAACCAGTCGGATATCGCTTCTATAGAGGTGTTGAAAGATGCGGCTTCCGCAGCTATCTATGGAACGCGGGCCGCCGGCGGAGTCATCCTGATTACGACCAAAAAAGGCAGTCAGGGAAAACTCCAGGTTCAGTACAACGGATATTACGGAATTTCACAACCTGAGAATATTCTGTCACTGCTCAACGCTACCCAGTACGCTGTATTGCGAAATGAAAGTGCTGTAGCCGCTGGGAATCAGCCCCCTTTTGCTAATGTACAATCACTGGGCCGGGGAACGGACTGGCAAAACGCCATTTTCAATTATGCGGCGCCGCGCCATTCCAATGAATTGAGTATTAGTGGAGGGAACGCCATTTCAACGTTTTATTTTTCCGGCGGGATTCAATCTCAGGAAGGGATCGTCACGTCGGAGATCTCCAGCCATGATAAAATCAATTTTCGGCTCAATTCCACGCACAAAATTAATGACCTGATTACGTTTGGCCAAACCCTGGGCTACACCAATCAAAAAGGTGTCGGTCTGGGCAATACGAATAGTGAATTTGGGGGACCTTTGAGCTCCGCGATCAACCTTGATCCCATTACTCCGCTCGTGGTGACTGATGTCGCTTCCCAGCCCAACGCGGTCATTTACAACAATGAAAACATTATTCGCGATCCGCAAGGGAACCCCTATGGGATCTCCCCCTATGTGGGTCAGGAAATGACCAATCCACTGGCATATACCCATACCCGATTAGGTAATTACGGTTGGTCCGACGATATCATCGGGAACGCGTTCGTAGAGATCACACCGATTGAGTCATTGAATTTCAGATCAACCGTCGGCATCAAGAAAGCCTACTGGGGAAATGTGAGTTATACGCCTCTGTATTTTCTGAGCAACACCGTGCAGACCAATTCCAATAACTACAACAAAGGAGAGAACAGGGTATTCAACTGGAATCTGGAAAATTCGCTGACCTATACCCAATCATTTGGTAAACATGATTTTACCGTACTCCTCGGACAAGCGGCCTATGTCGACAATACGGGCGGTAATGTGGGGATGACATTCTTTAATTTACCCATCGATGATTACCGGGATGCCTCCTTCAATTTTGATGTCGGACTGGCCAACCGGGACGGTTATTCCGGAGATTTTGTTCAGCATAAAATATCCTCGTTGTTTAGCCGTGTGAACTATTCATTTGATGACAAATACCTCTTTACCGGTATAGTTCGACGAGATGGTTCGACCCGGTTTGGAACCAATATGAAGTACGGTGTCTTTCCCTCGTTTTCCGTGGGATGGAATATTCACCAGGAGGATTTTTTCAATCCCGCTTCTTTCATCAGTCAGTTGAAAATACGAGGCGGATACGGTGTGGTAGGGAACGATGCAATGGACGATTTCAGATACCTTTCCCTGGTGGTGGGAGGATTTAACTATTCTATAGGCCGGGATGGAGCTGTGACCACGGGTTACGCCCCGGAAACCCTCGATAATCCCAACCTGCACTGGGAGGAAACCCGGTCGGCCGATATCGGATTTGATATGGAAATCTTCCAAAACTTTACGGTGAATTTCGACTGGTTCAACAAGAAAACGGTTGGAATCCTGCGACCTGTGGTCATTCCGGGATATGTAGGAGTGTCGTCATTGCCCTGGGATAACGTGGCGGATATGGAAAATACGGGAGTGGAACTCGAGCTCGGCTACAACAACAGTTTCGGTGATTTCAATATTTCGGTGAATGCCAACGGATCGTTTTTGAAAAACGTGGTGACGTACGTGGCGGCGGATACCAATTTTATCGCAGGAGGTGCCAGCTTTCAATCCATGGGAAATGTGACGCGCATTCAGGAGGGTCAGTCATACAATAGCTTCTTTGGGTATAAAACCCTTGGAATCTTCCAAAACGAAGAACAAATTCGCAACTATACCAATGGAGAAGGAATGATTCAGCCCGACGCCCGGCCGGGAGATTTTATTTGGGCCGACCTCGATGGCGACGGACAGATTACCAGCGGAGACCTCGATAAAACCTTCCTTGGAAGCAGCTTGCCCAAATATACTTTTGGGATGAATCTGAGCATGGAATACAAGGGGTTGGATCTTATGGTTTTTGCTCAGGGTGTAGGCGGGAATAAGATTTTTCAGGGACTTCGACGATTGGATATTCTGACTTCCAATTACAGCACGCGTGCGATGAGCAGGTGGCATGGCGAAGGCACTTCTCAGGATTACCCGAGGCTGGTTGATTCTGACCCCAACGGCAATTTTACCAAAATGTCTGATTTCTACCTCGAAGATGGTGATTATCTACGGGTGAAATTGTTGCAGCTCGGCTATACGCTGCCCCAAAATCTGTTTGGCCGACTGGGTTTGAACCGACTGAGGGTATACGTTACTGCTGAAAACTTGCTGACGCTGACCCGGTATACGGGTTTTGATCCGGAAGTAGGAGGTGGAGTATTTGGCATCGACAAGGGACAATATCCCCAGGCCAGGACATTTCTCGGTGGCATCCAGCTCTCGTTTTAATCACCTTACAATATGAATGTTATGAAAAAGATACATATTCCATTTATTTGGTCCCTCTTTCTGGCGTTTTCACTGACTTTTTCGTGTAGTGAAGATTTTATTACGCTGGAACCAAAGGGGCAGTTTTTAAGCGGTAATTACTACGCCAACCGGGATCAGGCATATACGGGGTTGGTTGCGGTGTATGACGTGTTGCGTAAGAACGCCGGCGGTTTTGAAAATATGATCACGATGATGAATGCGGGATCAGACGATCATTATGCAGGTGGTGGTGGACCCACGGACGGTGTAGGCATTCAGGGCTTTTCCAATTTTACGCTCAATCCCAACATCATTCCGGCCAGCTTTTGGGGGGATCATTATCAGGGTATTTTCCGTGCCAATACTTTGCTGCAGAAACTGCCTGAAGTCGAGATGGATGCCGCAGAGAAAGCGCGATTTGTCGCTGAAGCCAAAGCGCTGCGGGCCACCTATTACTTCAATCTGGTGCGGATGTTTCGCAATATTCCGCTGATTCTGGAACCACTAAGCACGGGCGATATTTACAACATCACCCAGGCGGATCCAGCCGCGGTGTATAGCCAGATTGAGGCGGATCTCAACGAAGCGATCCCCGATCTCCCTCCTACGGTTAATCTGGCAACGGAAGCAGGTCGGTTTTCCCGGGGAGCTGCCCAGGCTATGCTCGGAAAGGTGTATTTGTACAACCAAAAAAATAGCGAGGCGGCGAATATGCTGGCTCAGGTGAACGGACCCACGCCAGGCGAGTCCAATCAATATGGCAATTACCTGCTTCCCAATTTCTCTGATCTGTGGGTATTCACGAACAAATTTAATCCGGAATCGATTCTGGAATGCGTCCACACGGATCAATCCAATGCCGACTGGGGATTTTGGGGAAGTAGCGCCGATGAGGGAAACTCGGTCAATCAAATGGTCGGTCCCCGGAGTTATCAGCGGAAAGGCCCCCAGGCCCCAGATATCCCTTCCGGATGGAGCTTTAATGTCTGGACGCCGGAATTTTACGAAATAATCAAGGACGACCCACGGGCTTCAGCGACGGTGCTCAACATGAATGAACTGGTCGAAGCGGGGCAGGCCGATTACATCGCTGGTTATCAAAACACCGGTTATTTTCTCAATAAATACATTCCCAGGTCTTCCGACATTCGAACCGGAGGGGGAGCAGTGGAATTGAACTTTCAGCAAAATGCCTACATCATCCGTCTGGCGGATTGTTACCTTATGGAAGCAGAAGCCCTCGGTGCTACGGGGTCACGTGCCCAGGCCTTGCTGGATGCAGTACGGGCCCGCGTCGGTTTGCCGTCGGTGCCTGTTTCAATGGCGGCCATCAAACTGGAACGCCGTAAGGAACTGGCCGGGGAAGGGCATCGGTTTTTCGATTTGGTTCGCTGGGGAGATGCGGCAGAGAGGTTAGCAGATCGCGGATTTCAGGCCGGAAAACACGAGATTTTTCCCATTCCTGCTCAGGAATTGCAAGGCACAGAATTGATTCAAAATCCTAATTATTAATCCGATGGCTATGAAAAATATATTTATAGGGACTTTGCTCGTCGTTCTGGGGATCCTGTATGGTTGTGAAAAGGACGGCATCGATCCCGATACTTCGTTTATAAATTCAGCACGGGTTGCCAATCCCGGCCAATTGATCCAGATCACCGATGACAACAGCGGGAAAGTAACCATTACCCCGACAGCTGAGGGAGCCGTTTCTTTTATCGTCATGTTTGGCCACGGTACGGGTGTTGAAGCCCAGGCGACTGACAGGCTCGGTCACCATGCAGTCCATCATCACACCGAGGGTAGTTATACCATTACGATATTGTCCAAAAGCCTTTCCGGCGAGGAACTTGTTTCTACGGTGCCTCTGGAAGTGGTTTACCGGGCACCTGAAAATCTCCAGGTGACCACGATGGTCAATGCCCATAATTTGACCGTGAGCGCGAGTGCAGATTTTGCGGCATCTTTTTTGGTTTATTTCGGGGAAATGGCAGAGGAGGACGCCGTTCCTTTGGCTCATAACGCGACAATTTCGCATACGTATGACAAAGCGGGAAATTACGATGTGCGTGTCGTGGCGTTGAGTGGTGGAGCAGCTACCTCGGAACAAACCGTCCAGGTCACGATCGTTGACCCCTTTGGCTTTCCCATCACGTTTGAAAACCCTTCCATCAATTACTTTTTCGGAACATTTGGAGACAATCAACAGTTCAGCACGGTGGCCAATCCTGACCCGTCCGGGATCAATTCATCGGAGAACGTTGGGCAGTTTGTACGGGGCGTCCAGGGTTGGAGCGGAACGTACAGTCCATTGGATTATCCCCTGGATATGGCGGACGGGAAAGTGATCAAAGTGATGGTGTACAACCCGGACCCGGAATTGATCGGGGCATCGTTGAACGTCGAACTGGAAGCAGGATCCAGTTTGCCAAATGGGGTGGCGGTGTTGAAGTCCCCGCTGACCACCTCAGGAGAATGGGAAGAACTCACGTTTAATTTCGGAACTATTGCAGAAATTCCATCCACCGAAAAATTCAATCAACTGGTCCTTCGGTTTAACGATTCCTCAGAAGGCCCGGGCGATATTATTTACGTGGACAATTTCATCCAAACCAATTAAATTTTTTGATATGACTCAATTAGTAAAAAATATAGCCCTGATTTTTATCGTCCTGGTGCTTTCGATGAGCTGCAATGAGGAGGAATATTCTATGGGCGAGCTGCAGCCCCCTTCGGATCTGACCATCACGGCCAAAATAATAGGTGCTGATGCCAGCCGACCCCATGGCGATGGCTCCGGAGACGTGGAATTTACCCTGAGCGGTCGAAATGTGCTTTCGTACATGATCGATTACGATGCTTCGGATGGAATCAACTTCCAGCATCTGACCAAACCGGTCGTGACCCGGAAATACACCTCCGTGGGACTGAACACGTATACGGTTACCGTTATTGCTCATGGGCCGGGTGCGACGTCATCAGTGGCCACCACGGAAATCCAGGTTCGGAGTGATTTTACACCCGATCAATACATCATCGATGCGTTGACGGGTGAGGGTTCCAAAACCTGGCGAATCCATAAAGATGTAGCAGGACATTTTGGGGTAGGCCCATGGGATGATGGATCGGTTTCACCAGAATGGTGGTCGGCACCACCCAATGACAAGGCCGGATGCTGCAATTGCTTTTACACAGCAAGGTTTACGTTTTCCAGGACAACTTCCGGATTCTCAATAACCACCTCCACGCCTGATGGTGCATTTACCAAAACGGGTGCATTGGCGGGAGGACTGCCCGGAATACCTGACGGAGGGGATGAAGGGTGCTACCCATACGGTGGAGGCACCTCGGCGTTCTCGTTTGTGCCGTCCAGTACAGGGGTATCTGCTTCCGCACCATCCACGAAAACAGCCATTTCTCTCGCTGGAAATGAAACATTTATCGGTTACGGGGCAGTATTGAAAGAATACGAAATTTTGTCGATCTCGGACGAAGAAATGCATCTGCGGGTGCAGGGGACAGAAACCGGTAATGCCTGGTATTTGAGACTGGTCCCGGAATAGAAATATTGACAGGAGTGCTTAGTACCCGGAGGTGTGTCTCCCAAGCAAATCCTGTGCATAATCCGGGCAAAGATTTGATATTGTCGATGGGGTGGAGCGAACCGGGGTATGGGAACTGTATATTCCAAATATGGGAAAACGATTGGGAGGTGATTTGGAAAATGAGAAAGTTGAACATATGAAATTTTATCCGATAACAGTACTGGTGTCAATGGTATTTCTGGTGCTCGGTTGCGATACAAAAGGGGCACCCATAGTCCCCAATATTCGGGTCGAAGGGGCTTCTGTGGAAAGGGGAGTAAGTCCGGGGGTACTTTATTTTCGGGTGATGCTGGATCGCACGACTACTGTGGAAGTATCAGTCGATTATGCTCTGTCTGATGGTACGGCCAAAGCCGGGGTGGATTACACCGATTCCCGGGGCACTGTGACCCTTGAACCCGGAGCTGCCGGGGCTGACATCGCAGTGCCGATTTTGGGTGATCCCGATCACATCCGGGGGGAAGATCTTTATTTTACGGTTCACCTGAGCAATGCCCGGAATGGAAACATCAGCATCCCGTCCGCTACCGGCATCATCATTCGCGCCAATGGGTCAACATTTATCACCGACACCATGGGGTACCGGTCGCCTGTGAATTATCCGAACCTGCAACTGGTTTGGCAGGACGAATTTGATGGGGAGAAGTTAAGCGACCGGGATTGGAATTATGAGATTGGGAATGGAGCTTCGGGTTGGGGGAACAACGAGTTGGAATTTTATACCGACAGCCCCAAAAACGTATTTTTGTCCAACGGGCACCTGATCATCGAAGCCCGAAAAGAGCCCACCGGAGGTTTCGATTATACCTCGGCCCGCATTACCACGCAGGGTAAACAGGAATTCCAGTTTGGTCGGGTGGATATCCGGGCAAAGCTGCCCAAAGGTCAGGGAATCTGGCCGGCATTGTGGATGCTGGGCAGTAATTTTTCCACCATTGGCTGGCCGGTATGCGGTGAAATCGATATTATGGAAATGCTCGGCCACGAACCCTATAAAGTGCATGCTGCCATCCATTACGGGAAAAATGGTCACGCTTCCCGAACCAA
Source organism: uncultured Bacteroidota bacterium (assembly GCA_937952445.1). Classification (GTDB taxonomy): domain Bacteria; phylum Bacteroidota; class Bacteroidia; order Chitinophagales; family Saprospiraceae; genus Membranihabitans. Next base: position 10,298 of record CALGAA010000141.1, read on the forward strand.
TTCATATTCGCTTAGCGGGGGTTCTACCTTTAACGACGAGTTTCATGTCTTTTCGTTGGTATGGCAAGAAGGTTTCTTGCAGATTTTGGTGGATGATGAGGTCGAAATGGAGGTGAGCAAATCGCAGCTGGGGGATGATTATCCTTTCAATGCGCCCTTTTTCTTTATCATGAACGTGGCAGTGGGAGGCAATTGGCCGGGGAGTCCCGATGCTTTGACTCAATTTCCTCAACGGATGATCGTTGATTACATTCGGGTATTTCAATAAAAACTTTTTATGCATACCTCTTCCCGTACAATGTTTTCGGTCCTTCTCATCAGCTCCTTTTTGATGCTTGGAATTTCCAGGTGTCAAAAGGATTCTATGAATACCGATCCGGGGGATGTCCCGGATACAACTTCGATGGTGACTGGAAAAAAAATTTCATATTTCATCACCACCGGGGACCAGACATCCTTGTTTGAATCACAACCGACGGTGCAATTCCAGCAGACCGAAAACGGGTATCCCGACATCTCGGTGGATACCACGCAGGTGTTTCAGACCGTTGATGGTTTTGGGTTTACGCTCACGGATGGGAGTGCTTTGCTGATCGACGGACTACCTGAGCAATTGCAGACGGAGTTGTTGCAAGACTTGTTTGGTCGCGAGAACGGGGGAATTGGCATCAGTTACCTTCGGGTGAGTATTGGCGCTTCCGATCTTAGTGACACGGTGTACACGTATAACGATCTGCCTCCAGGAGAAACCGATATGGACCTGGATCAATTTAGCTTGAGAAAGGATCGGAGTAAGGTGATTCCGGTTCTCAAAAAGATACTTGCTATCAACCCCGATCTTCAGATTATGGGATCTCCCTGGACAGCGCCTATATGGATGAAGGATAATGAAAATTGGGTGGGAGGAAGCTTGCTCCCCGAATATTACGAGGTGTATGCATCTTATTTTGTTAAATACATCGAAGCGATGGCGGCGGAAGGCATTCGGGTAAATGCGATCACCCCCCAGAACGAACCTCTTCACGGTGGGAACAATCCCAGTATGGTGATGACCGCAACGGAGCAGGCCAATTTTATCAAAAATCATCTGGGACCGGCTTTTCAGGCCCACAACATCGATACCAGGATCGTGATTTATGATCACAACGCTGACCGGGTGGATTATCCGTTGACAGTGTTGGGTGATCCGGAAGCCAGGCAGTATATCGACGGATCAGCGTTCCATTTGTACGGTGGGGACATCGGGGCGCTTTCCCGGGTGCGAGAGGCTTTTCCGGAGAAAAACCTTTACTTTACCGAACAATACGTGTCCTCCGAAGGCTCTTTTGCCGGTGATCTTAGGTGGCATATGAAAAATGTGATCATCGGATCTATGCGCAATTGGTGCAGGGTGGCGCTGGAGTGGAATCTGGCGAGCGATCCCGATCATTCGATCCATACCCCGGGCGGTTGTACGGTTTGCAAGGGTGGAGTAACGATCATTTCCGGGTATACGAAAAATGTGGGGTATTACATCGTGGCGCATGCTTCGGGCTTTGTGCTTCCCGGCTCAGTTCGGGTGGCCAGCAACATCAGCGGCAGTCTGCACAACGTGGCATTTGTCCGCCCCGATGGGAAAAAGGTGCTCATCGTTCTCAACGATGATGATCGCCAGCAATCGTTCAATATCCGCTACCAGGGACTCAGGGCATTGGTGACCATGAATGGCGGATCGGTGGGTACGTTTGTATGGTAAGAAGTCGTCGGTTTTCCCTTTTGGGGTGTAGGTGAAGATGATCGGTGCGCCGGGCATTAATTTCGTGATATGTACGAAAGAGGCCCATTTTCTATCGTAAATCAAACACTGCATGATGTATCAATCAATGTTCTGATTTAATGATTTTGGCAGAAGGTAATTCTGGGAGACGACAGAATTTTGCAGACTGATCCACACCGCCCATTTTTCCATGTTTTCTAAATGCAGTAAATGTTAAATAAATGCTGAATATGCAGAAATATAGTTGTATGTTTGGGCGAAGAATAGGAACTTTTCAATATAAACCCTGTTTAATATTTACGCCAGGGGAAAAATGGTGCATTCAAATCCGATGGTGAAGAAATTTTTCATAGGATTAGCTTTTTTTGTTTCGGTCAGTATTTTGCTTGCGCACAATATGACCCCCCATTTGCATCATGCAGAATTATCCGAAGAAGAGCATACACGTCAACACGAAGAAGCAAGTTCTTTGCTGGACTGGTTGATGCTTGGATTTCACGACGACCTGGGAGGCGGCCACCTCGAATGCTTTTCCCATGTGGAAAAAATTCAATTGACTCCAAAATGGAGTTGTGCCATTCCGCTGGATTTCCTGATCCCCAATGCTTTTTTTACTTTGCTAGTTCAGGAAATTTCCGACGATTCCCCCAAGGATAATCCGTATCATTTACTTCTCGCCAGAGAGCAAATTTGTCACCAGTCCCATTTATCCAACCGACCTCCTCCGATATCTTAAATCCGGAGGTTTTTCACAATCACCCATTAAGGGCTTTTCAACTATCGAGCCGGTGCTATCATTGTTTCTGTTTTGTCATTCACAGTATGCTTGATAGGGATTAAGGTACCCTGAAAAGGATTGAGTGCGGTCTCTTCATACCGCAAAATTTGAATTACTCCGCATAACATCCATATGAAGTTTGAAACCATCTGTGTTTCAGTGCTTTAATCTAATTTTTTAGATCGAAAGGAATTACATCAAATGATTAAGAACATCATTCTTTTCTCCCTCAGAAATAAATTTTTGATCCTTTTAAGTGTGGGAGGACTTATTGCAGGGGGTATTTATTCCGCCACCCAGATTCCACTGGATGCCGTGCCAGATATCACGAACAATCAGGTTCAGATCGTAAGTACTTCGCCAACGCTGGCACCCCAGGAAATGGAACAGTTGGTGACCTATCCCCTGGAAGCTTCGATGACCAATATTCCTGGTGTGATCGAGGTTCGATCCATATCGCGGTATGGTCTATCGGTTATCACGGTGGTATTCGAAGAGGATATTCCCATCATGCAAGCGAGGCAGTTTGTGCAGGAACAATTGACCATTGCAGCAGGGGATTTACCCGAGGGCCTGACCGAACCCGAATTGATGCCCATCACAACGGGGTTGGGTGAGATTTACCAGTACGTACTTGTCGTAGATGAAAAAATGGCCGACCACTACGATCCCATCCAATTGCGAACCATCCAGGATTGGATCGTCAAACGTCAGTTAAATGGCACCCCCGGCGTGATTGAAACCAGCAGTTTTGGTGGATACCTCAAACAATACGAAGTGGCTGTGGATCCCATCTTACTTCGAAATTACGGTCTCACCATTTCGGATGTCATCAACGCTCTTGAAGCGAACAACCAAAACAGCGGCGGAAGTTACATCGAGAATGGACCCTATTCGTATTACATCCGAACCGAAGGGCGGGTGGAATCGATGGATGAAATTGGGCGGATTTTTGTGTCCGATAACGATGGTGTACCCATCCGCATTCAGGATATCGGAGAGGTCAGGATCGGTCATTCAAAAAGGTACGGTGCTTTGACCATGGATGGAAAAGGGGAGGTAGTCGGAGGGATTACCCTGATGCTCAAAGGAGCCAATTCATCTGAAGTCCTCCAGAATGTGAAAGAAAGGATGGAAAATATTCGAAAAACCTTACCTCAGGGCGTGGATATTTACCCCTATCTGGATCGTTCAAGGCTAATTGCCAAAACCATCGACACGGTAACGACGAATTTATGGGAAGGAGGTCTTATCGTGATCTTTGTCCTGCTTCTTTTATTGGGAAATCTACGTGCGGGACTTATCGTAGCCTCGGTCATTCCCCTGTCCATGTTGTTTGCCCTGACCATGATGAATTACTTCGGGATTTCGGCTAATCTGATGTCGCTGGGAGCCATTGACTTCGGCATTGTCATCGATGGAGCCGTGATTATCGTGGAGGGTTTATTGCATACTCTGGCATTGTTGTACGTCGGTCAAAAACTGACCGGAGAGGAAATGGATCAGGTAGTGGCGGAATCAACTTCCAAAATATACCGTGCTGCAGCATTCGGGGTGTTGATTATTCTGGTGGTTTTTATCCCGATCCTCACGCTGGAAGGAGTGGAGGGAAAAACATTTCAGCCCATGGCCCAAACCATCGGTTTTGCGATTCTCGGGTCCCTGATTTTGTCCATGACTTACGTGCCCGTCATGGCTTCGCTATTTTTAAGTCGACACATCACGGATAAGGTGACAGTCGCCGACCGGATCGTTAATTTTTTGAAAAGGCTATACAGCCCCTTTCTCAATTTGGCCCTGCGCCGGCCGGTAGAAATTATCGGATTGGGATTGGTTCTGCTGGCGATTTCCATCTGGATATTTTCGAGAATGGGAACCGAATTTGTCCCAACCCTGGAAGAGGGTGACCTGGCGGTTCAGCAAACGATCAAGCCCGGTAGCTCACTCAATGAGAGCATCCGTACCTCTACCATGGCAGAGCAAATTCTGCTCGAAAATTTTCCGGAAGTGCTGCACGTGGTTTCCAAGATCGGTACGGCAGAGGTGCCTACGGATCCCATGGCTATTGAAGATGCAGATATCATGATCCTGCTCAAAGACAAAGAAGAATGGACTTCCGCGGAAACGCGTGAAGCATTGATCGAAATGATGAAAGAAAAATTGAGTCCAATCACGTGGGCAACCTACGAATTTTCCCAACCGATTCAATTGCGTTTCAACGAACTGATGACAGGCTCTAAAGCGGATATTTCGGTTAAAATATTTGGAGAAAACATCAATACCCTGAAAGAGAAGGCAGACGAGGCAGCGGCTATTATCCAATCCATCGAAGGAGCAAGCGATGTCAAAGTGGATCAGACCGAGGGCCTGCAACAATTGTCTGTGCGGTTTGATCGGGATAATATGGCCCGTTTTGGGATCAACGTGGATGAGGTGAATCGCATTATTCGGACGGCGTATGCCGGAGAGAAAGTCGGGAATATTTTTGAGGAAGAGCGCAAATTTGATCTCGTGGTACGGCTCAATGAGGGTGATCGACAAGATTTGGATCTTACGACGCTTACCGTAAATACTGCCACAGGTCAAAATGTAACTTTGGACCAGATCGCCTATGTGGAACCAACCGAAGGACCTATGATGATTTCCCGGGAGGAGGCACGCCGTTTCATCAACATTGGTGTGAATGTGCGCAACCGGGATGTGGGAAGTCTGGTCGAGGACATTGAGTATGCCTTGGGGAGCAATTTGAGTTTGCCACCCAATTACGAAATTCGTTATGGTGGACAGTTTGAAAACCTCCAACATGCACGTCAGCGACTTGCCATTGCCCTGCCGTTAGCTCTTGGTCTGATCCTGTTGCTTTTATATTTTGCGTTTGGATCATTCGTGGACACGTTGATTATTTTCATGGCGGTGCCGCTTTCGGCTATTGGCGGAATTTTGGCTTTGTATATCCGGGGCATGCCCTTTAGCATTTCTTCCGGTGTGGGTTTTATCGCATTGTTTGGGGTATCTGTTCTCAATGGGATCGTCTTGCTTAATGCTATTCGTCAATTGAACGAGAAGAACACGGATTTGCCATTGATTGATAAAATTCGACAGGCTTGTTTATCCAGATTTCGGCCAGTGCTGATGACAGCTTTGGTAGCCGCGTTGGGATTCCTGCCTATGGCCATTTCCACCGGCAGTGGGGCAGAAGTTCAACGGCCCCTGGCCACGGTGGTCATAGGGGGATTGATCACTTCCACTCTGCTGACCCTACTGATTTTGCCCGCACTCTATTTCTTAGTGAAAAAACGAAAAAGAACACCTCTGGTCAAAACAATAAGTACTGTAGTTCTCGGCTTGATGATTCCTTACGTTGCTCATACTCAGCAAATTACCAATGCTGAAGATGTTTTTCCCTATTTGGAATCCAACAACCTGGAAATAATCAGAGCTCGAACCGCTCAGGAACAGATGAAGCTGAATGCCGGGGCAATCGGTCAATGGGAACCAGCGACCATCCAATACCAGGGAGGACAAATTAATTTTCCCGGTTTTGACCAATGGATATTGGTGGAGCAAGACATCAGCCCCCTTTTGAGTAGTAAATTAAAAGCGGCCAGTCGGGAAGTGGTGCGGACTGAAACGGTGGCTCAGGATTATGAAACTCAGATACTGATCCATCAATTGAAACGCGATCTGAAATCCAAATTCAATGAATGGCATTTTTGGTACAGCAAATGGAGCGTGCAGGATTCCTTGCTGGCGTTAATGGTCGAGCTACAACCGCTTGTGGAGGTCCGATACGAAAGTGGAGCGATTGATGGACTCGAAATTGAATTGTTCAGGCAGCAAATGGCCGGATTGCAAAACACCAAAACAATTTTAGAACAAAACATTAGAGAGGTGGAATGGTCAATTCGGCAATTGGTGTTACTACCAGATTCAGTTGAAATGGTGCCCGGGCCTTTATTGCAATTCCAGGAATCGAACCCGGAAACGGTCACGATTGATTCCGGATTTCTGACTGAATGGTATCAAAAGAAATCCGACGTGGTCGACGCCCGGTTGGAGGAAAGCAAACGGCGGGCAGCGCAACCCCAGTACCGGTTGGGATATTTCTATCAGAGCCTCGAAAAGAACCATGGATACCAGGGGGTCCAGGTTACTCTTGGAATTCCTTTGGACAAGCGTACTGAAAAAACCCGAATGCAAAAACTGACTTTGGAGCAGCACCTGATCGACTCCGAGCGAGAAATGCAAGCCAGACAGATTACGGAACGCATACATGCCCTGGAATCAACCCTGGCACAACTCCAGACGTCGATTTCTTTTTACGATGAAGAGTTGTTGGGGAGCCAGAGCCGAATGCTGGAGGTGATCAGACAGCAATTGGAGCTGGGCGAAATTGACTTTTTTGACTTTTATCAAACCCAGCGGTTGATCGTGGAAAAAAGAAACGAATACCTGGATCTCATCCGGATGTACAATGAAAAATGGATTGATCTTCAATTTTTGTC
>CALGAA010000142.1 GCA_937952445.1 uncultured Bacteroidota bacterium
CATTTTTATTTCGCCTAATCTGAATGTGGACGGAGATCCGGGCAGGACGTTTAACCAGGATCTACTCGTAATCTCATAAACCTTTGACATTTAATACAATAACCAACAGTTTTATTTACTTAATTTCAGAACAGAACCTAGTTATTTCGTCCCGAAAAAGAAAAGGTTTTCTCTCAACCATATGAAATCGGAAAAATGACACCTCAAAGATATCACCCACCGGGGTCAGACGTTTGAAAGGAGGTATATCGGATGTTAAGTTCCTCAAGGGGTATTTCTCCCGATTTCGTGGGGATTATCAAATCGAAGAATCGAAACAGCGCATGGTAAATACCTGAGTAAGGCTTTAGATGATAATATGGATAAAAACAACCCTTCAAGAGTGTGAAGTATGTTGTTCTTGCTGCCAATTTTCGTCAACCCGCTTTTCAACCTTGCGGAGGTTTTCCATTTCTTCCTGGCCACAAATTGTTAAAGTAATGATTGGTCGTTTGGAATATTACGAGGCAGAATCCCTAAAATGCCCAAAATAAATCCGTTCTTTTCCTTATTTCGTGGATAAAATTCCGAACCCGCGATTACAAAAACTTTTTTCCACAGCATGTGGAATAATTTATTATAAAAAAGATTAATATCAACTTATGTTTGAACCAGCGAGAAAACGGCAGCATCCGAATCATCCAATTACTTAATCGGATTCAACACCAAACATCTTGCTCACCTTCAGCATTTTATGCACCATTATTTTCAATATGCGTTGATTTACCGTTCAACGCACTTCAAAGAACCGGTAGATTTTAATTCAATAAAAAAATATAACATCATGGGCATTTTTGACAAACGAATCCAGTATAAACCCTTCGAATACCCCGAAATTTATCGATTCACCGAAGCGATAAACAAGTCTTTCTGGGTTCATTCCGAAGTAGATTTTACTGCCGACGTACAGGATTTTCATTCTCACCTTTCACCCGAGGAGCAGAACGCCATCAAAAACAGTTTGCTCGCCATTGCCCAAATCGAAGTGGCCGTGAAATCATTTTGGGGAGACATCTATCACCATTTTCCAAAACCAGAAATGAACGGGCTCGGCGCCACGTTTGCCGAATGCGAATTCCGCCACTCCGAAGCGTATTCCCGACTTGTCGAAGTGATGGGCTACAACAATGAATTTGTAAACCTCATCGAAGTCCCCGTGATCCGGGAACGCATCAATTATCTCTCCGCGGCGTTGTCTTCAGCCAAATCCAAAGACCGCAAGGCCTATACCCTTTCCCTCATTATGTTTTCCATCCTCATCGAAAATGTGAGTCTGTTCAGTCAATTCGCTATCATCCTTTCGTTTACCCGGTTCAAGGGTTTGATGAAAAATGTCAGCAATATCATTGCGTGGACCTCCGTGGATGAGCAAATTCACGCGAATGCCGGGATTTACCTGATCAATGTCATCCGCGAAGAGTATCCGGAGCTATTTGATAAAGAAACTGAATGGAATGTGACCGAGATGGTGCGTCAATCCATCGAAGTAGAAGGTCGTATCCTGGATTGGATATTCAGCCGGGGGCCGATTGAAACCGTCGATAAAACCAACCTGGTCAACTTTATGAAATTTCGTGCGGACGACAGTTTGAAAAAAATTGGCATTCCAGCCCAGTTCAACGTATCTTCACAGGACATCCGGCCCATGGTTTGGTTTGAAGAAGAAGTTTTTGCGAACAGCCTCGATGACTTTTTTGCCAAACGACCCGTGGATTATACCAAGCACGATAAAAGCATTTCAGCACTTGATCTGTTTTAGATGCAGGTTATTCCTCTTTATCCTCATAAGATCCGTACGACAATATAAATTTAAAACTGACGACACAACATAAACACGATGGCCATACAAGAACAACTTTTTGATACTCCGGAAGTCCAAACCCAGGAAAAATTATGGTGGAAAAACGCCGAAAGCGAACAAATCCTCAACCGGGGATATCTCCTCAAAGGGGAGACGGTCGAAGGGGCAATTGACCGAATCACCACTGCTGCTGCTCAACGTTTATTCAAACCAGAGCTCAAACCGGCGTTCCAGGAATTGATTGAACGAGGCTGGATGAGTCTAAGCTCACCCATCTGGGCCAATATGGGAACGGAAAGAGGATTGCCGATTTCCTGCTTTAACGTTTTCGTCCCTGACAACATTGAAGGCATCACCCACAAATTGGGTGAGGTGATTATGCAGACTAAAATAGGAGGCGGAACATCGGCTTATTTTGGATCGCTGAGGGAACGGGGCAGTGCCGTGACGGACAATGGAAAAAGCAGTGGCGCCGTGAGCTTTATGCGTTTGTTTGACACGGCCATGGATACCATTTCCCAGGGTGGAGTCCGGCGCGGGGCTTTTGCGGCTTACCTGGATATTGACCATCCGGATATTGAAGAATTTTTGACCATCAAAGATATAGGCCATCCCATACAAAACTTGTTTTACGGAGTATGCGTACCAGATTACTGGATGCAGGATATGATCGACGGCGACATGGCCAAACGCGAAATCTGGGCCAAAGTACTCCAAAGCCGCCAGCAGAAAGGGCTCCCATATGTGTTTTTCTCAGATAACGTAAACCGGAATAAACCCCAGGTCTATAAGGATCAACAAAGAAGAATTTATGGGAGCAATTTGTGCTCTGAAATCATGCTGCCATCGAATGAAGATGAGTCGTTTATCTGCTGTCTATCTTCGATGAACATCGAATTGTTTGATGAATGGAAGGATACCGAGGCAGTCAAACTGGCGATCTTTTTCCTGGACGCCGTACTCCAGGAGTTTATTGTCAAAACGGAAGGCAACCACTATTTGGCCAGTGCGCACAACTTTGCCAAAAATCATCGTGCATTGGGATTGGGCGCATTGGGTTGGCACTCCTATCTTCAGCGGAATAATATCCCGTTTGAAGGCATGGAAGCCAAACAACATACGACCCGAATCTTTAAGGCGATCCGGGATAAAGCGGAAAAAGCAACCAAAGAATTGGCCTACATTTATGGAGAACCGCCTATCCTGAAGGGATACGGCAGGCGGAATACAACCCTGATGGCGATCGCACCGACCACTTCATCTTCTGCCATCCTGGGTCAGACCTCCCCCGGTATTGAGCCCTTCTCAAGTAATTATTACAAAGCCGGATTATCCAAAGGGAATTTCATCCGCAAAAATAAATACCTTAAAAAATTACTGGCAGAGAAAGGGATGGACACAGAGGATACCTGGAGAAGCATCATGCTCCAGCACGGCAGCGTCCAACATCTGCCCGGATTGAGCGAACACGAGAAAAAAGTTTTCAAAACCTTCAAAGAAATCAGCCAGTTGGAAATTATCCAGCAAGCAGCTATTCGTCAAAAATATGTCGATCAGGGGCAGAGCCTCAACCTTAATATCCCCTCGATATTGCCCGTGAAAGAGGTCAACAACCTGATGATCGAAGCATGGAAACTGGGCGTTAAAAGCCTCTACTATCAACGATCCCAGAGCGTATCCAAAGAACTGGTCACTACGCTGGTGGCATGTGAAAGTTGTGAAGCGTAAATCGATTGGTAAAGGATTTTTGTGACCTCATACGGAAATAAGATTCTCTGAATATCAGACGGTTAGGTTGCAAATTAAAAAGGTAAAAATCACTATGGGGTTGTATGCAAAATCCCCCTTCATTGTCATACAACCCTATTGGTGAACCCCAACCGCCATTATTCGGCGATGGTAAAGGTATATACCTGAGAATAATCGGATAATCGGTGAAATTCATCCCAGATTCGAACCTTCCAGAAATATTTCCCTCCTGATCCTAATCCAACAGGATGGGGGATTTGTAAAAAATTCTCCGACTCCACTTTTCCACTATTCCATATATCACCCACATTTCGATCGATCACGGCATGGTCGGACGCAACCAATATTTGGTATGCCCATTGACTTCCAGCTCCTGGTGGTCTTTTCCAGGAATATTCCGGAATATAGAAAGCCGAATCTGATTCCTTCAAAGCCTTTGAAATGCCAGATGACGATTCGAAAGACACTTCCAAATCCCAGGGTACTCCTACTGACGAATCCCTGTATTCGTATGCCATTCGGTCCAGACGCCACCGAAATGACTCCAACACCTTCCTGTAACGGGGTTGATCCGCCAAGTTGTTGGTTTCGGAAGGGTCCGATTCCAGATTATACAGCTCTTCGATCTTCCGATCGTTCACGTATCGAAAATATTTCCACCGATCGGTTCGCAGACCCTCGCTGGGAGGAATATGCTCAAATTCCCATAAATGCTCGATCAAAACCGTATCCCGGTCAAGCTCGTAATTCACATGAGAGGTAAAAGGCGCCAGACTAAGCCCCTGCCAATGCTGAGGCAAATCGGCTCCAGCCAGATCCAAAATGGTGGGTGGAATATCCACATTCATGACGAGTTGGGTAATTTCTCCTGCCTGGTCATTCCGGGGATCGTAAATAATCAAAGGCACCCGCACCGAATTATCATACATCAGCCATTTTCCAGCCAATTGACGTTCGCCAAGAAAATACCCATTATCCCCCATCAGGACAATAACCGTATTATCCGCTAACCCGTTCTCTTCCAGTTTCGCTCTGATTTTTCCAATCTCCCGATCTATTCCAGCGATCATCCGGTAATATCCTTTTACTGAATGTTGGTATTTTTCGGGGGTATCAAACCGCCAATGCCATCGGGTTCGGTTGAAACCTTCCCGAACGGACTGAGGAAGCTGATCAAACCATTTTTTTTCACCAAGACGGGGTTCCGGAATCTCTGCTTCCGCTAAAACTTCCTGCGATTCTTCCTGCCAGAAATATTGTTCCGGTGCACCATCGTGGGCATGCGGTGCTGAAAAGCTCAGGCTCAGGCAAAATGGTTTGTCTTCCGGTACTGCGTCCAGAAAATCGATCGCTTTTTGACCGGTATACCGGGTTAAATGAACCGTATCCCCATCCAGGGTTTTGTAATAATACCCACGGTAGTCCCTGAACTGATTATTCCGGTCGTACGACTCAAAGACGTCAAAAAGAGAATCAGCGTGCTCGTATTTCACACCAAACTTCCCAAAGAATCCTGTGAAATATCCGGCCTTCCGCAATTCGACCGGATACGATTGTTCCATAAAATCTTCCCTGATGACCGTATTCCGGAAATCGTAGCGGTGGGTCCGTTCATGCAATCCGGTCAGAATAGTAGCCCTGCTTGCACTGCAGATTGGGGTACTCACCATAGCATGTGAGAAATACAATCCATCTTCTGCCAGCCGATCCATTTCAGGTGTGTGGGCCAGCTCATTCCCGGCGTATCCTAAGGCATCCCAGCGCTGGTCATCGGTCAGGATAAATATGATGTTGGGTTGCCGGTTTGGATAAGTATCAGATGAGTCAGTACAACCTATTATGTAAAATAGCAGAAATATCAGGCAGAAATTGTGCATTGGCTAAAGAATAATGGCCCCGGAAAAAGAAAGATAATTCCACCCCGCATCAACCAGAACAATGGTGTACTTTCCTTCTGACAATGGAGTTATTGAATACATAAATATAATAGAAAAATCTTTACGATAGAGAAATCATAAAAGTGGGGCATGTTAGCCCACCGCACCTAAAAATTTGCTATTTTCATCAACATAAACGCAGTCCTACACATGGCTGTATGCCGTCAGACAGTGATGCTTTGAAATGAGGAGCAGGGCCGAACAAAAACAACAAGTGTTACAAATGAAATATCCGATATATGGGGTTTGGGGAATCTGTACACTTCTGATTCTCTGCCTGGCTTGTCAGAATGAGGAGCCATCCGCTCAACATTCCACGCCTCCCAATATCCTCTTTATCACTGTAGATGATCTGCGACCCCAGCTCGGAGCCTATGGTCATGAATATATGGTGACCCCTCATATGGACCGATTGGCGAAAAACGGCCGCTTGTTCGCTAATCATTATGTCATCGTGCCAACCTGTGGGCCGTCCAGATATACCATGCTAACCGGACAATATCCTGTAACCCGGGCAGAACTTAGAAATGATATATTCGAAAAAACTACAGCTATGAACCATCGATCGGATAAACCGGAGTCGATGATCGAAGCATTTCGGAGAAATGGATATTACACGGTCGGTATTGGAAAAATCAGTCATTCACCGGATGGATTGGTCTACGGTTATACCGATTCCATTTCAGATGTCAGAGAATTACCCCAAAGCTGGGACGAATTTCATTTTAACCATGGGAAATGGGGAACAGGTTGGAATGCCTTTTTTGGGTATGCAGATGGCGGAAACAGGCAAAGTTTGGATTCTGAGGTCAAACCATACGAATCGGCACAAGTAGACGACAATGGATATCCGGACGGGTTGACGGCACAACTTGCGATCTCCCAATTGAATGACCTAAAAAATAACGATAAGCCCTTTTTTCTGGCTGTCGGATTCTTCAAACCTCATCTTCCTTTCAACGCTCCACAGAAATACTGGGACCTATACCAAGCGGAAAATCTCCCCATCCCCGAAGCTCCGCTGCCTCCCACGAATACCCATCGATCCAGTTTTCACGAAAGCGGCGAATTCAACAGATACCAAAAGGGAGAAGAAAAAGCCAACCTGAATCGGGATCTAAGCCCATCGTATGCCCGGAAACTGCGGCACGCGTATTTTGCCAGCGTCAGCTATGTAGATGCCCAGATCGGCAAAGTCCTGGATGCACTCGAGAAAAATGATCTGGCGGAGAATACGATCGTAGTGGTCTGGGGGGATCATGGGTGGCATTTGGGGGACCACCGTATTTGGGGCAAACATACCCTCTCTGAATATTCGATGCGCAGTACGTTGATTATTAAAAGTCCTGAAATGACATCTCCGGGAACTCCATCGAAAGCCATCATCGAATCAACGGATATATATCCCACTTTACTAGATTTGGCGAATCTGGAAATCTCGGGAGATCTGGTCGGTATATCGTTTAAAAAAATCCTGGAAGATCCGCACGCCTCGTCCGATGGTTTAGCTTACGGTTATTTCAGACAGGGAATTACACTGCGAACTCCCCGGTACCGGATTACCAGGTATTTCAGACCGGAACAACCCCGGGTGGAATTGTACGATTATGTCACTGACCCCTTTGAGACTGAGAACGTTGCCGCGCTTCATCCTCAAATCGTGGATTCTTTGATGAATTTGTGGTTGAAAGGGAACACAGGGCTGTATGGATCTTTGGAAGAATGGGGAGATTAATTCGTAAACGTTTTTTCAAACCTGTTATAAGACCTGGATTGATTGGATTTCGTAGTATTCACAGGAAGATTACCTCTAACAATTAAATTCTTTCCGTTCCAAGTGAAATTGACCCCCATTGTTCATTTCCAATCTGGACAAATTCATTAATATCGAAATATATTTCTCTCTCTTAGATTTGACCCAAAACTCCTTTCTGAAATTCTGTTAAAATTCGAATTTTAATGATTTATAGAGCTTGTATTTCTATATTTGGTTGATATAATGATTCAAAAATCAAGTGATTTCCCCAATTGTACGTCTGTGGTCAAAGATTTCTGTAATTCAAAAATATTTTAGTTTTTGGTTTGTAAAAAGCCAATAACGGCTCTGACAAAAGGCTGATAAGAGAATGGGAAATCAGAGTTATATTTTATTCCTGGTTCTGGGTATTTTTATACATCTCCCAGTTGTGGAAGCCCAATGTCCACCCGGCGCAATCCAGTTTACCACCCAGCAGCAAATCATTGAATTTGCCCTCCGGTATCCACACTGTTCAGAAATAAACGGAAACCTAACCATCGGACTTCCTTACGGTGTCACGGACATTACGGATTTATCCCCGCTTCAACAAATCCGCCACATAAATGGATACCTGAATGTAGTCAATAATCCCCGTCTCAAATCCCTATCAGGATTGAATCAACTGGAAAGAACGGAAGGTTACCTCAATGTTTTCAATAATGACCAGCTGAAAAATATCGACGCCCTGCAAAGTCTCACACACATCGGTGGATCGCTCTGGATTTTACACAATGATCAGCTGACTTCAGTCGGTGGACTTCAAAATTTAACCGGCATTAATGGCTCACTCGACATTTCATCCAATCCTTCATTGCGTACTTTTGACGGACTGGGACGAGTCAATCCAATACCTACCCTGGATTACACCCTGGCTAAAATAAACGCAATCCGAATCGTCCACAATGGAGTATCTTTTGATGTGGATTCTGCCCCATCCCTGATGTCCCATTTTGAAATTGATCCGGTCCAGCTATTTCAGAGTTTTGCAGGCAAACCTTACCATACCAGAGCGATAAACACCGATCGATTGTATTTGTATGTGGAACACCTGAGCAATCCTCAAAATGCAGCACCTATACTGGATCAGATTTTGGAAATCGGAAAAAGAAGCGGTGATGCTCATTTAAAATGGGAAGCCTTGCTACTCCATCAATATTTTAATCTCAAACACGGAGAGGATTCAGTAGAAAATAAAATACAAAAGCTGAAAGATTTTTCACTTCAGGCCGGAAAAAATGATCAATTGATCATTCAGGCCCGGGCGATAAAATTTATAGCTTTTACCTTTTGGGAACACTATCCCGATTACGAGAAATTATTCAAAACCTACCACGAACTTGAGGAACTTATTTCGCATTTGAACCCAAGCGAATTCCCAGACATGGCCCAATGTTACATGATTATCGGACGGGCGCATTACTTTTTTCGGGATTATCGTGAGGCAATGCATTATTTCAGAAAAGCCGTGGCGCTTCCCCAGATACCATTTAACACGACTTTTATTATGCATTCCCAAAACAACATCGGGCTCTGCTACCAAAAACTCAATCTCCTGGATTCCTCAGATCTCTATTTTCGGCAGATTCTGGAAGACCCCAACGAGTATCCCGTTGAAATATGGAAAGGCATCGCTTCTGGCAACCTTGGTTACAACCATTATCTACGGAAGGAATTCGAGCAAGCCATCCCTTTACTTGAACGGGATTACCTCACAGGTGAGTCCATCGATGATTGGGGGCTTGCTGCAGGCTCACTCATTCCATTAGCGGATATTTACATCAAAAAAAATGAACTGGAAAAAGCAGAGCAGGCGATTTTAAAAGCCAGGCAATACATATGGCGCTCAGGACAAACGGATCGTCTTCGACTACTGTATCCTGTCATCACCAAATGGCATAGTGCGATGGGACACAAAGAGCTGGCCGCCGACTATGTCGATTCAACCAAAATGGCAGTCCGGGATTACAATGATAAATTTAATGCTTTAAAATTACTCAGGGCCCGCCAGGAACTCAATGCCAACGAGCTCCGGTTGAGGGAAGTCCAAAAACAAAGGTTGATCCAACAACGAAACACCGTTATTGGCATTCTGACCCTTTCGTTTCTATTTGGTGTGGTTTTTCTGTTTCACCGCAATCAAAACCAAAAACGCAAACAGGAAATTCGGGAATTGCGATTAAAAAACACGGAAGAATCCTTAAATCACGCACGGACGAAGTTGCAGAGCCTGACCCAAAAAATACGGGAAAACAATCAAATCATCGATCGGTTACAGGAAAATTATAGTACGCACACAGATTTTAAAATGAT
This sequence comes from uncultured Bacteroidota bacterium, assembly GCA_937952445.1. Classification (GTDB taxonomy): domain Bacteria; phylum Bacteroidota; class Bacteroidia; order Chitinophagales; family Saprospiraceae; genus Membranihabitans. The sequence goes on from CALGAA010000142.1 coordinate 9,635, forward strand.
CCGGGAGCTCCAAAATGCAACCATCCTCACCTCCGAAGACTGGGAGCAGTTCAAAAGTAATTTCCAGCAAACCTACCCCGGTTTTATTGAAATTTTGGAAAGCAGGTATCCAGATCTCACTCATTCTGAAGTCCGGTGTTTGTGTCTTCAAAAACTCCGGATGTCCAACCGGGAAATCGCCGCAGCATTAGGCGTTTCTCCCAAAAGCATCAATGTAACGAACCATCGAATTCGCAAAAAACTTAACCTGGACAATCAGGAAATGCTCAATGACCTGGTCCAAAATATCGTTTAAGAAGACGACCGTAATACTTAATCCCATCCTTTCACCGGAATTGTCACCATTCGCTCTCCCCCCGATCGGGTCACCACCTTTATCCTGGCCTTTTCATCGTCCACGGACAGGAGTTCAACCGAAGCCTCTTCGACCGGTCCCTCGGTAGGATGGATTAACCAAACGAAGGTAGCTTTCCCCGGTACATCCGTCGAGTATATCACCGCCGGATTGGGCGTGTACTTATTGTATTCTACGCTATACCAACCCTGGATTTCGGGTTCTTCCTGACCCACGATGGTTTGGATCTCCCACTCCAAATCTTGTCCGGGTACGATTTGAAGGTTACCAAATTGATGTTTTGTATAGGTTTTTGAGCCATCCACTGTAACATCGCAATCCGGATGCCAATGCCAGAGTGCATCGACCTTCCTGGGACGATCGGAATTGATCTGATCTATGACTATCCAAAATTCACCTCGCTGATAGTATACCCCACGCCGATGCTCTACCTTCCCTTCCATTTCTATAAAACCCTCCATGGAGGACCACGCAAAATCAAATTGGTCGGATATAGCCCACTGATGGCCGGGGACTGGCTCTTCGGCTAATTTCGGCCCCGGGGCCTGTCCTTTCCCATCAATCAAGACCACATTATGCCCCTGGCTACCCCGGGCATATCCCCGGAATTTCTCGGCAACCATCCCCGTGTACGCAAATCGACCAGCATCTACCAGAAAATCACGGCCAAAGGCTGCGATGGAAAGGTGGAGCTTGTCGTTGTGTTGGTGTCCACTTCCCCATGGACCTACGTCAAAAAACGACCAATGAGCTTCCCGGTCAAAGCCACTTCGGGAAATCAAATGGCCGGCCCAGGGATAAAAATAAGACGGTCCATCATCCGGCTCCCTCCCTTGTTCACCATTCGTCGCTATAAAAAGCCATTCGGGTTTGTTGTATGCTTCCGCCCCTTTGGAAATCAATGCGACATCCGAAACCCGATCCCCGTCGTTATTGAGGATCCGGCTGCCGTCCGGCCTTACCGTACGAGCCACATATTCGTACATCTTCTCAATTGTTTCATCAAAAAAGGCAGGCATGGTATAATTTGCACGTTCGCATATTTGATTAAACAACACAAAATTGAGCATGGCTACGGAATGATAATGTGAGGTCAATTCTGTCTGGGTCCCGTCCGGATACACCTGACCTTTCATACTTTCGGCAATCGTTTTAGCAGCATAATCCAACCATTGGGGAGCCAATTTGAATTCGGGAAAATCGGCCGCGATCGTGGCCAGTGCTGAAATTTCCATCGTCAGCCAGTTGTTTTCGGAGTGAAAATGGCGGCCATAATGGGCATGATCCACTAAACTTGCCAATATCAACAGGCGGGTTGCCGGAGTAAATAGCTCATTGTCCTGGAGACTGTAAAATATATTGGTCCAGTTTTTGGCGCGGGCTGCGACCTCCAGGCCCCGCCATACTGAAGTATTGCTTTTCTTTTCAGGGTAGGGCCAACCATCGATGATAAAGTCGCGGAGAAACAAATCGATGTACCGGACATACCGGGGATTACCCGTTTGGAAATAGGCATTCAAGACCTGGCTGATCTGAAAGTGTCGGTTGGACAACCATGCCCATTCCCGGTCATCATTCGGGCCTTTGTAGTGCCAGTCCCGGTGCCCATCCGGCTTCCACGGCAATTGCCCGCGAACATTCTGGATCACAAAAACATTTTCCAGAAGAGTGTCGGCTGAAGCTATGGTTTTCTCCGAGGGACCCGGATTATCCCGGCGGAGGTGAGTCCCGTGATTGCTGTTTTGGTAGTACACCAGCAATTCCTCACATGCTTCGATGGGCTGTCCGAGTTCATATGCTTCTTTCACCTTTTCCAGGCCCGGGTAATCCAGATTCAACGACTCAAGCAATTTATCCAATTGATCCGGATGAGCCCGGTACAAGTCTTCGACGGTTATGATTTCCCGCCAGTTTTGCGCAAAGACTGGGGTACCGCCCCAAAACACAAACGCCAGGAAACACATGAAACCAAACACAAGCCGGTTTTTCCAAAGGCTATTTAAACTCTTCCCAATAATACAAACACTTTTCACCATGGTGATTTTCTGTAAAATTATACGTTAAATTGATTGAATTATAGTTCCGCAAACTGATCTGCAAAATCATTGATCACCTCGTCCGTGAGGTGCTGGCCCGAACTTATGACAATCCGGTATCGGAAAGTTACGGAATTATCAGCTGGTATTTTGAAGTCAGCCGAAATTTCATTTTTAGTAAAGTCTTTCGCACCCAATGGATTCGCTGCAAATAAACCATAGCCCCGGGCGTGCCACCAGGTGGGGTAATTGGGATTGTCAGGATGATCACATATTGCGATCGAAATGTCTTCCCCCTCGATGGTTCCTGATAAATTCATCCAACGCGCGCGGGTGCCCCATACGCCAATGCCCTCTTCCCCTGTGCTACTGAGATAATCCCCCGAAATGGTTTCGTTGTTTCTTTCGGTGATTTTTTCAGGAGTTCCACTCGCAGAATAGAGCGTTATTTCACCTTGCGCTGGTAATTCCAGTTCGCGCGCCACCCGAATTCCAAACATACCTTCTTTCGTGTCGGGCATAGAAACAGGCAAAGAACCAGCAGTTAGCTTTACGGCGCGGTCTATTAACCGGATGGAATCCACTGCCCTGAAGTGGTAGGCCGTCTCCTCGTCCAACAGGAAATTTCCGGCACTATCGATCCATTGGGCGGTGGTGGTCAGCTTGCCTTCGCCCTCCCCCTCCTCAAGTTGCTCAATGGAGGTCAACCGGATTTTTCCCCCATTGGCATTGGTTGTTCCCAATCCCTTCGACCCATTTCCCCAAAAGTCACTGCCATTGACATTGCCATAGGTGAACCAGTTCCCAATTTGATGGGGATGATCGGCTCGTTCACCAGGTTTGGGGTTGAGCGGAAAACCCCGTGTAATGGCCGTTCCTCTGGCAGTGTGAATCGGATGTAAAACGGGCTTGGTGAGGTTTTCCTGCCATCGCAAAGTGGTAAACAGTTCATCATCGATCAGGACATCGATGGTTTTATCAGCTTCATTATTTTGAAATGTAACCTGGTACGGAGGACCCATCTCCTGGTTATGCGTCGATGCTGAATTACAGGAGTTCAGAACGAGTATACCCATTCCGAATCCAAGTATGGAAAATATCGTTAAAGGAAAGCTCATGGATGATAATTTTGTATGCGATTTGTGTGCGGAATACTTGATTTTCATGTAAAGTTTCTATCGGCGGGTAAATCGATCAATTGAAAGATTTTCGGAACGTTACACCCGGTCGGGAATGACAAATGGGTCACGGTATTTTTCACGGGATATCATAGCATTGGCCTCCGGGTCATTTTTAAACCGCATGGTTTCCGGGTCAAACTCCAACGAACGACCCAGCCGATAGGAGATGTTCCCGAGGTGCATCACCATACAAGAATAAACACCGTCTTCGATTTTGGCACTGATCATGTCCGGATTGTTTGCCCGAATGGCATCGACAAAATTCTGATAATTATCAGCCAACCCACTGCCGGTAGGCCCAGGTTCTCCATCACTGCCCAGATAGGTCCGCCATTCATCGACATTCTTCACCATATATCCTTTCGAACCATAGAACAAATTCCCAATATTATTAGCCGAACTCTTCATATATCCGGTGGAATCAGAATTATCTTCGTCAAGCAAGACTTCCCGGTTGCTGTACCAATGTCGAACCTCAAACTGCATTATTTTTTTCTTATCGCCTCCGCCTCTGTTAGTCGGAAATTCAAACAGAGCCATCAGCACATTCGGTGTATTCTGGGCATCATCAAACATAAAATGACCGCCCATAGCCGTAATTTTGGTCGGAAGGGTTACGCCGAGTCCCCAACGGGCGATATCCACCTCGTGGACCCCCTGGTTTCCCATGTCTCCATTCCCATAATCCCAGTTCCAGTGCCAATTATAATGAAACCGATTGGGATTGAACGGCCTTTTCGGGGCCGGACCCAGCCATAAATCGTAATCCACTTTCGATATATACCGGGAGGTAAATGCGCCTTTTGGATGTGTCTGACCCCCGGATAACGCACCATCGGGATATGTTTCGATGGTATTGCGCCGCTTGAAACAAATTCCTTTGGCCATATATACCTCACCCAGTTGGCCGGAATCCAAAAACTGGACCGCGGATTGGGCACACGGGTTGTGCCGCTGTTCCGCTCCATCCTGGACAATTACATCATATTTCTGCGCTGCTTCCAGTAATTTTTGGCCCTCGTAGATGTTGTAACAACATGGCTTTTCCACTGAAACGTGCTTTCCGGACTGCATCGCCCAAATCGCTGCCAGGGCATGCCAATGGTTAGGCGTCACGATAGAAACTGCATCGATGGTCGGATCATCAAAAAGATGACGCATATCGACATACGTTTTTGGTTCTGAAAGGCCTTTATCAGTGAAATGTTTCTTGATCACGAGGGGAAACAAATTTTGATCCACATCACAAATCGCGGCCACTTCTACATTATCCAGGGCCTGGTAGCTTTTGATGTGCTCCTGTCCCATCCCATTTATCCCAATGACCCCAATTCGAATCCGATCGTTCGCCCGGGGCACCCGGGAGGAGAGTATATAGGGTATATGAAGGGCGGCTGTCCCCGCCAACGTGTTCTTGAGAAAGGATCTGCGTTCCATGGTTGAAAATTTGGTATAATATCCAACATTTTAACGAGATATACGAATTCCACAATGGACTTTTACATTATTACCAAATTTTTCCCGGGAATCGGTGGGTATGGAAAATACATTCCAATTCTTGAATTGGCATCTCAGACAGCACCGATTGAAATGACTATTTCAAGATGATAGATTTGATTTATCGGAAAGCACTGATGGAAAGGTTCTATCGATCATCTTTTTGGAAATCGGCAAGTAAATTCATTAATCTTTGAACTTCCTCCGGATGTTGGGAAGCCCGATTGGTAGTTTCTCTAAAATCAGCTTCGAGATCATAGAGTTCCACATTCCCATTGGTGAACGAGATCAGCTTCCATTTCCCATCCCGCACAGCGCTACCTTCCCTCACTTTCCAATAAAACGGATGTGCCTCATAAGTTGGCAGATCGGGGTCAAATAGCGGCCAAATATTTTCTCCGTCCAGGAGGAGATCTTCGACGTCGGATTGGCCCTGTGCCAAATATGCCAGCGTAGGCAACCAGTCTGCGATGTGAATTGGTGTGTGGATTTCCATTCCTGCCTGGATCACACCTGGCCAATTTGCAAAAGCCGGAACCCGAATTCCTCCTTCATACAAATCGACCTTCCAGCCGCGGAGAGGAAAATTATTTCCCAGGACATCGTGGGGCTTGTCCGCATAATCACCGTGGTAATCTGAATTGCTATACCAGCTATCCTGCCCACCATTATCACTGACAAATAAGACCAGGGTATTGTTTCGTTTCCCGGTCTCATCCAGGGCTTCAATGATCTGTCCGATGCCATCATCCATATGACTGACACTGGCGGCGTACCATTTTCGGGATTCTGCGATGTGGTAATCTTCGTAAAGGGCGGTCCATTCCTCTGGCTCTGACAAGGGATAATGAGGAACGCTATAAGCTACATACAGAAAAAAAGGCCGATCATTGGTTTCTTTTATCACACGAACGGCTTCCCTGGTGATCAGATCGGTAGCGTGGCCCTCCTCTTTCAGAAATTCATCGTTTCGATGCCAGGACTGATATTGGGTAAACTCAGTTTCCCGCTTGTATTCATGTGTATACGGATCAATTTGCCCATCGAAATAGCCGTACGATGATTCAAAACCATATTTCAGCGGTGTGTAGGGGGGAGACCCCATATGCCATTTCCCCGAAATAGCTGTGTGGTACCCCTGTTCTTTTAACAAGGAAGCCAGCGTCACATCTCCTTCATCAATGACCTCGCCGTATGCCGGGGACAAGACCCCATACCTACTCGGGTATTTGCCCGTAATTAAACTAACGCGGCTGGGTGTGCAGGTAGGCATCACGTAATGCTGGGTAAAGATAGCTCCATTGGCCACCAATTGATCCATAATCGGAGTTTGAATAAACGAACCCTGATATCCGACATCATTCCAGCCGAGGTCATCTGGTAAAATGACGATAATATTGGGTTTGAATTCTTCTTCGATTGTTTGAGCCGGGAGAATCGTTGGATCGATAATCCCACTAAGAAGACAAAAAAACAAAAGAGAATAAACGTTCATTCCGGTGATTTGAGAATTTATAAAATGAATATACATGTTTCCTCGGTAATGCAGCACAAAGCATTCTTTACGAATATCCGTCTTTGCAACACCCGATTTGAGGGTGATTATCCAGGTTCAGACGGACCACTACGGACCCATTGATTTCTCCCGAATGGGTGAATCAAGGAACTACATCTCCATTCATCCTGGATTTACCAACACTTTTGGCCTTGTATTCACCCCTGAATTCCGGAATGGAACTCCCAAATTACAAATTTCATCCCGTGAACATTATCCTATTGATCGTAATCGATCCCCAGGTCATTATCCCGGACCTCTTTGAGTTTTTCTTGTAATTTAATTTCAAATTCCTCCACGATATGTTGGAATTTTGGATTACCCGCCAAATTGTTGTATTGTTTCGGATCGAGTTCCATGTCAAACAGTTCTCTTCCGGATTTCCCGTCTTCTTCGTACTGAATATACGCCCACTTTTCTGATCTCAGTAAGAAGGCCTCCACACCCCGGTACCTGGATACAGAGAACGCCATATCTCTTACTTTTGCGGAAGGATCATCCAGTGTAGAAACCAGACTTTTCCCTTGCAAATGCGGAGAATATTGAAGACCTGCAAGTTGGGCAACGGTAGGATAAAGATCGATCAGCTCAGCAAAGGAATGACAAACCCCGGGTTCTTTCCCGGGTACTTTGATGATCAGTGGAACCCTTGCAGATTCCTCTTTCAGACTAACCTTCATCCAAAAACGATGCTCTCCAAGATGGAACCCATGATCGGAGGTAAATATAACGATCGTATTATCCTCCAATCCTTCCTCTTCGAGAGTTTTCAATACCTTCCCCACCTGCGCATCCATAAAAGCCACCGAAGCATAATAACCGGCTATGGCTTTTTTCTCCTGCTCTTCCGACATTTGGGCGTTCAGGCTGGTGACATAATTAATCCCCGCAGCTGGTATATCATCCCAATCATTTAGCACCTGGGGCGGTAAAATCATCTGTTCGTGGGGATATGCATCAAAATACTCCCTCGGGGCAACAAAAGGCACATGCGGCCGAACGAAACCTACCGCCAGAAAAAAGGGCTCATCCTTGTGTTTTCGAATCAGTTCGGAGATCGGAAGAGCACACGTCTGAACTCCAGTCACACAGCAGAATCTCG
>CALGAA010000143.1 GCA_937952445.1 uncultured Bacteroidota bacterium
TTGAAATCGTTAATGACCCTTAATTTTCAAATTATTGATTGGAAACAACCGGTCAATTCATAACGTCATTGGTATAGGTATGCGAGGTTATTTTTTGTCATATCGAAGAAGCTAAACTGCGTATAGCCTAAGCTACATAAGGCATTGGATGAGGAAGATTTGGCGAAATAGAATCCGTCAGATGTGTCAAAAATATAGTGACTAATAGCTGATCGTAACTGATCGACTTCAGATTTTAATGATACCCGGTTACCCTAACTGCATGCACCTGACCATTTTACTCACGGTTTTGTAAGGTATACGATGCAGAGAACACATGGCTCAAAGAACTTTTGCCATCACTCTCATTTAGAAAAGCCAGTGCATAATCGATACCAATGCGTCCCAACTTCAAGCCAATCCCCATATTGGGTTGGATAAAAAATTCTTTTGATTCGGGATTATTAATTTTCTGTCGGGATTGTATGGATGAAATACCAGCTCGCAGGAACAAGATATCCCTGGAACTCAATTCCAATCCCACATGGGGTTCAATGCTCATTCCGTCCGTATTGATCAGGGTATTTCGACGTCCATCAAACGTAATATCGGCATCGAATGCCAATGTGGCATCGAGATTTGGGTTAAGGTTGTATCGGTAAGATACTCCACCGGATAGCGAAGGCCTGATCACTTCCTGCGCGGACTCGGGAACCGTATTGCCCAGGTTTTGAAGGATCTCAATTTCATCATTAGTAAAACTGTACGACCATGCGTTGAATGTGGTTGAAGCATCGCGCAGAACTGCACCAAATTGAAGATTCTCGCCGGAATAGGAAACGCTGAGATCCAGTCCTCCCCCCCAGGATTTGGCAAAACTACCCAAAACCCGACGGATCAATTTTATATTTCCACCCACCCGCCAGTCACTATCGCCGAGCTGTCGTCCATAGGTGAATAAAAACGCATAATCGGCCACTGAAAACGACCGGATATTAGCATAATTTATTCGACCATCCGGCCCGTACAGATGAAGCGTATTGGGTATATCGTCGATTCCCATTCGAATCATAGAAACTCCACCGTATGATTTACCGTCCGTGCCCATCCGGAAACCAACGCCCAGATAATCGTAGTTGACCACACCAGCAAACCATATGGCATGCATGGCACTCAGTTGGATCGGACCACCCTGAGTCGAAAAGTTTGCAGGATTCCAGTATGCAGCCTGGATGGATTGCTCAGTGGATACTACAGCCCTTCCCATACCCAAAGATCGGGCTCCTACACCGATGTTGAGAAAATCGTTGCTATAAATTTGCTGTGCTGATAACTGCGCAGACAACACCAGTAAAACCACAATAAAAACGGCGTGTAGCTTTCCTATCATGAATTGGATTCTATCATTTTAAACTGTTGACTGGCATGATTTCTTATATTCGAACTTAACCTATTTTGGTGCTGCATGATCTGTCCATACCCGGAACCACATAAAACCTCAACTTCCCTATTTCATCATGCCAGACCATGGTTCACTCATTAGTCGAAAAACTCCTTTCATTTGGTTAAACAATACGTTTACGGAAACCGACACCTCAAATCCAAACCGACAAATTCCCGGGCCTCGTTATTCCCCGGATTTAATTCCGGTCACAAACTGACGTATCCTTCCATCCAGTTCCGCCTCAGACGTAATTCCGCTAATTTGTTTGATAAATGCACTGCCGATAATTGCACCTGCTGCATATTTCGAGGCCTGCATAAAACTTTCGTGATTTGAAATACCAAAACCAATTAACGTAGGATTATGAAGATTCATTTTTTGAATGCGCTGGAAATATTCAATTTGAGCGGTGGATATATTTTTCGTCTGTCCGGTAATTGATGAGTCCGAAACGACATAAATAAAGGAATTCGACAACGAATCGATTTTTCGCACTCTTTCCTCCGACGTTTGTGGGGTAATCAGAAAGATAATTTCTACTTCCTGTTGTTCGAAGAGTTCCCGGTATTGTTCTTCGTATAACTCAGGTGGCAAATCCGGGATGATCAAACCAGATATCCCGACTTGCTTGCATTTTCGAAGAAAATTTTCTTCACCATATTGCATCATTTGATTCAGATAACCCATGAGCAAAAGTGGTACATCAACCTTTTTACCGGCTTCGCTGACCTGTTCAAATAATAGATCAAGGGTCATTCCATTGCGCAGGGCTACACTACTACTTTGCTGAATCGTGGGTCCGTCGGCCATGGGGTCGGAATAAGGCATTCCGATTTCGATTAAATCGACCCCATTCGATGCAAGTGATTCAATGATGGGAACGGTATGCTGGAGTTGTGGAAAACCAGCCGTAAAATATATATTGAGAGCGGGCTTCGTAAGAGCCTTTAACGTCCGGTTAATCTTATTCATGATCGAGAAATTTCATATAGGTGGACAAATCTTTATCTCCTCTGCCACTCAAACTAATGACCGTGATATCGTCGGCTGACATATCCAGGTACTTCAATGCCGCCAGGGCATGAGCTGATTCCAGAGCCGGGATAATGCCTTCAAGTCGACTGAGCTCCAGCGCTGCTTCCAAAGCCTCCTGATCCGTAATCGAAACCACCTCTGCCCTACCGCTTTGGATCAGATGGGCATGCAACGGTCCAATGCCAGGGTAATCCAGACCAGCCGATATGGAATGCGGCTCAATAATTTGACCATCTTTGGTCTGCATCAAAAGGGTACGACTTCCATGAATAATCCCTTCGCTCCCCAATACCGAAGTTGCTGCCGATCTCCCGGAATCAATTCCCTCGCCAGCCGCCTCAACAGCTACCAACCGGACCCTTTCATCTTCGAGATAATGATAATAAGCTCCTGCGGCATTGGAGCCCCCTCCAACACAAGCAATGATCCGATCCGGATAATTCCTGCCTTCCTTTTCCTGAAGTTGTTTCAGCATTTCCTCCGAAACGATCGACTGAAACCTCGCCACCATATCAGGAAATGGATGTGGCCCCACTACAGAACCAATGATGTAATGAGTCTCGACGGGATTGGTGATCCAATCGCGAATGGCTTCGTTGGTCGCGTCCTTCAAGGTTTTGCTTCCACTCGTAGCCGGGCGAACCTCTGCCCCCAGCATTTTCATCCGAAATACGTTGGGCTTTTGTCGTTCGATATCCACTTCCCCCATGTAGACAATGCATTCCATACCCATAAGGGCACAAACCGTAGCCGTTGCAACGCCGTGTTGACCTGCTCCCGTTTCGGCAATTATCCGCGTTTTCCCCAACCGCTGGGCAAGTAAAATCTGACCGATTGTATTGTTTATTTTGTGCGCACCGGTATGGTTGAGGTCTTCCCTTTTGAGGTAAAGCCGGCTGTTGTATTTTGCCGACAATCGATCCGCGTAGTACAGCGGGGTGGGACGACCAGAGTAATCCGCAAGCAAATTTCGAAACTTCAATTGGAAATCCGGGTCTTCGATGATGGAGATGTACTTGCTTTGCAATTCCTCAATATTCGCGTGCAGCATTTCCGGAATATAGGCACCACCGTATCGGCCATAAAAACCCTTTTCATCAACTGTGTAATTCATCGACGAAGCTTTTTAATTTTTCAATATTTTTCAATCCTGGTTCTATCTCAAACCTGCTGTTGAGATCCACAACGATCAGGTTTGGAAAGTTCAGTTTTTTTATCTCGATCGCCATATCCGGACTAATGCCCCCACTCAGCCAAAAGGGTACCTCCAATTTGTAGTTATGGAGAATATTCCAGTCAAACGTTTTTCCGGTACCCCCGTAATTCTGACCTTTGGTATCAAACAGAAAAAATTGGACAACCTTAGCGTACGGTTCCAATTGCCCGAAATCAAAATGTTCATCCACCTGAAACGCTTTGACCAAAGGTAATCCCAGAGATTTCAATTTGAGACAATCCTCCGGTTTTTCGTCCCCATGGAGTTGGATCAGGTCCAAAGACCAATTATGGGCGATTTCACGGATTCGATCCTCCCGTTCATTCACGAACACCCCCACTCGTTTCACAGAAGTAGTCTCAATCGGCGGAATATTCCTCACGTACCTTTTCGATCCCGGATAGAAAATAAAACCCACCATGTCCACGTCGGCACCGATGGCTTCCTTCACATTTTTTGGATCCCGCATCCCACATATTTTGATCTTCATATGGGCTTCTGTTGATTTTTATATTCTTCCAACATCGTTCGACAGGCGTTGACAGGATCGGCCGTTTTCATAAATTGTGTTCCAATCAGAAATCCTTCGTAACCTGCATCAGCCAGCCTCACCATATCACTGACTTGAGAAATACCGCTCTCGGATATCTTTACCGAATCCTCAGGTAGTCGGTCGAATAAATCGATGGAATGCTGGATATCCACTTTGAAGTTTTTCAAATTTCGATTATTGACCCCGATCACATTGACAGAAGGTGTATATTTATCAAGCTGCTCCTCACTGTGGATTTCCAACAACACCTCAAGGCCAAGCGACCGGGCTAATGCTGAAAAATTCTCGACCTGATCTGCCGTCAATATTTCTGCGATCAAAAGGATGACATCCGCCCCCATCGATTTTGTTTCATGAATCTGATACTCATCTATGATGAAGTCTTTTCTCAGGATGGGACATCTATTGTGTTTTCGGGCCATCTGCAAATCTTCTGAGGTGCCTCCGAAGAAATGTTCGTCGGTCAGAACACTCAATGCTGAAGCACCCGCCTGGATATATCCCGTAGTGACCTCTTTCACGCATGCATTCTGATTGATGAACCCTTCTGAAGGTGATTTTTTCTTAAACTCCGAAATCACACCCGTTGCTCCTGGTGTTCGGAGGGCCTGGGTAAGGGAAAACGTAGAAGCACTGTAATGGGGACTATCCTTCAGAGCGTCGAGAGGTGTATCAGACCGTCTTTGGGCAACTTCACTTACCTTATGATCCTTAATTTTTTGTAGTATATCCATTATTGATTGTTCAACAAATTCATCAAATTATCGTAAGCCCGTCCAGATTGAATACTCTCACGGGCTTCTTCAATTCCTTCCTCGATCGATATTTCCGGATAGAGCGTATGTATGGCAATGCCGCTATTCGCCAGAACGACGTTGGTATGGGATTCGGGAGATTCATGACGCAGCACAGATAGAAAAATATCTCTGGCTTTTTCCAGCGTATCACCACTGAACAATTCATCCTGTCGAACACGTGTAAACTTCAAATCCTGCGGACTGCGGATGGATCGGGATTCCTTCGTATAGTGAAGAAATTTATCGGTTAAAGATACCTCGTCATATCCATCCAACGAATGTACGATCGAAAAATCAAAATCCGACATTTCCATAACGTCAGCATACAGATCGGCTACTTCAGTGCAATAAGTTCCCAGCAAAATGGCGTGTGGTTTACTGGGATTGATGAGGGGGCCCATGATATTGAAAATGGTTTTTACGCCCAGGGATTTTCGTACCGGAGCCACGTATTTCATCGCCGGATGGAACAGAGGGGCGTGCAAAAAACACAAATTGTGATTGTCCAGCTGCCGCTGTAACGTCTCCGGGTCATTGGAAAATTGATACCCCAGCATTTGTAGTAAATTTGAGGAACCCGAAATGGAAGATGCAGCGTAGTTCCCGTGCTTAGTCACCTTATACCCTGCGCCGGCCAAAACTACGCACGACAATGTGGATATATTAAATGTGTTTTTTCCATCTCCCCCCGTACCGACGATGTCGATTGAACGCTCGGATTGAAGGGAAACCTGGTTACTCAGATCAAACATGGCGCTACGAAAACCACCAAATTCTACCGCTGAAATCGGGCGCATACGGTACACGGTAAGAATCGACGCCAGGATCTCATTGGATCCACGACCTTCACCGATATCCGTCATGACATCGTAAGCCTCATCAAAAGTCAGGGTTTCACCTTCATACAGTTTTTCCAGGATGTGTCTCATTTGTTCTTTTGTTTAATATACTGTTCTGCTTCCTTCAAAAAATTTCTCAAAATATCTTTTCCCTGTGGAGTCAGGATCGATTCTGGATGGAATTGCACACCATAGACCGGGTGTTCCCGGTGCCGCAATGCCATGATCTCACCATTTTCATCCAGGGCTGTAATAATCAATTCGGGTGGGGTGCTTCCTTTTTGGATGCTCCAGGAATGGTACCTCCCGACCTTAACGCCCTTTTCCAATTGGTCGAATAAACCTGTGGGTTCCAATATCTGGAGAGTGGAATCTACCCCGTGGTACACCGTTTCCAGGTTCACCAAAGTCGCCCCGTAGGATTCTCCGATGGCCTGGTGCCCAAGGCAAACTCCGAGGATGGGTTTACGGGATTTATATTGATCGATAATGGCGGGCATATTCCCGGCATCTTTGGGAAGACCGGGACCCGGAGAAAGGATCAGGATGTCGTATTGATCTACATCTGTGATCTTGACATCATCGTTTCGAACTACCCTCACTTCATGGTCAGATATTTCCCTGAGGTACTGATACAGATTGAAGGTGAAAGAATCGTAATTGTCGATCAGTAATATTTTCATAGCTGCAATGGTCTAATGGTTTACAATATTTTCAGCTTTTGCCAGTGCGGTATTTAGAGCAGCGAGTTTATTATTCACCTCCTGAAGCTCGTTTTCTTCATCGCTTGAAATCACAATCCCAGCCCCGGCCTGGCTGTACAACACATTATTTTTACTGATAAAAGACCGTATAATAATCGCCTGTGTGATGTTACCCTCCAGGTCGAAATATCCGATTCCTCCGCCATAAGGACCACGAATGGTTTTTTCGTATTCATTGATTAATTCCATTGCTTTGATTTTTGGAGCCCCAGACAGCGTTCCGGCTGGAAAAGTGTCCGCATAAATCTGAAATGGATTAAAATCGGGGGGCAAATCTCCCTCTACGGTGGACACCAGATGAATAACGTGACTAAAATATTGGATTTCCATCAGAGAACTGATGCGTATGTTGTGAGCATGACGCCCAAGATCGTTTCTGGCCAGGTCCACCAACATGGTATGTTCAGCCACTTCTTTCGGATCCTGGGCCAATTCCCGGGCTCTTTCGATGTCGTATTGATCCTGACCAGTGCGACGGTAGGTCCCCGCAATGGGATTGACTTTCGCCACTCCCTGGGTGATGTTGAGTTGTGATTCAGGGGAAGAACCGAAAATGTGATAATCGCCCAAATCAAAATAATACAGATACGGTGATGGATTCACCGATCTAAGTACGCGGTAAACGGTAAAGTCATCTCCCTCAAATGGCTGCTGGAATTGCCTGGAAAGTACGATTTGGAAAACGTCTCCAATCTTGCAATGGTGCTTCCCAAGACTGACCATTTCCCGATATTCCTCATCAGTCATATTGCTTGTGGGCGGACCGGTGCGATGGAAGCCATTTTCCTCATAATGACCCATCAGTAGGATTTTACGTATTTTTCCAAGGTCGGAAACACCGCCATCAGGCACATTCTCGATCAGCGTCATTTCATCGCGATAGTGGTCAAAAACGATGAGGTACCGATAAAAAAAGTAATTCAGATCAGGCATCCGGATTTCGGAATCGTCCACCTGGATGTTCACTTTGTCAAAATATCGAACGGCCTCAAAATTAGTGTGCCCAAAAAATCCGTTGATCTCGGTTTTCTCTCCTTCGTTGATGATCGATTTACGAACCTGATCCAACAATTGTGGTATGCTATTTCGGCCTCCGGGCGCTATACTTTCCTTGCGCCCCAAAGTGGTCACGATCAAACGATCATTAACCAACGAAATTTCAATTAAGGGGTCGAACCCAATAATGGAACGGGAATTTTGATAAGATTGGTAATCGTTACTTTCGAGCAGGCAGGGTTTTGAGGTAATATCTCTGATTTTGAGATACGCGCTTACCGGAGTCAACTGATCCGAAAGCATCGTTATGGTACGGGTATGAATTTTCATCATCGGTCAAATATGGTTTAAATAAAAACAGCTTGTTGGAAGTCCCAACAAGCTGTTTTTTTTATTCTAATAATACATAGCATTGGCTAACTTCCGAAATCGCATCGATTTGAAAGCCACCACCAATTTGCACTTGTATATTGTATGTACATCATAAATTTCTAATAATCGGTGTCAAAGATAAAACTCAAAAATCATTCCACAAAGAGAAATGCCCAAATTTGTAAAACAAATCTGGGCAATTTCTACTAAGGTCTCAAAACAAGAAAACTACGCTCTTTACTACCGGTTCATTTCCCGGCTTCAATATATTCTAAAGTAACATATATAATTTCATTACTGCAATTATAACCCCTTCGGATTCTAAATTGTTTCACAGCAAATCAAATATTTTGTGCGTGAATACCTATCCTAAGTGCAAATAGTTTGCCAATTTTTACAATCCTACCAATATCTTGCTAAAAATAAAATATATTTTCTCATTAATGTTTAGTAGATTGACAAACAGCCACATACAGAGCTTCCTCTTTGACTGAGTTACAACAGTCTCACAAATACAGAACGAAATGCATCAAAATATGCTGTCTGAATCACCAGCAAGATTCTAAAGAACAGGCTGAGTTTTCCACAAAATGTGGAAAACAATCCCTTCGATTGTTCAATCCCATATCAACATGTAAACTACAGCTTACGGCCCGAATTTACAATAAATTCTGAAAATAACAATATGTTTCCAGGAATTTACGGGAGCATCAAATTACAGAGCGAATGGATGAACGATCCACGCATTAAATCTCTGACATTAATACGTATCTTGCGCCCATGTCACAATTCGATTTTACGCAAACAAAACCAAAAAGGATCCTCGTCATCCGGTTTAGTTCGATCGGCGACATCGTGCTTTGTAGTCCGGTTTTTCGGTTGCTTAAAAAGCAATGGAATGCGGAAATCCACTGGTTGACAAAGCCCCGCTATAGTTTTGTCAATGAGCATAATCCTTATATCGACCAAATTCATACCCTAGAACCCAATTTTAAGGATACGTTGGACAAACTGCAATTGAGTCATTTTGACCTGGTCATCGATCTACACAAGAACCTCCGTTCCTGGCGGTTTAAAAGGGGTCTTAAAGTTCCCTCGGTCTCTTTCGATAAACGAAATGTGGAAAAGTGGGTACTCGTGAACTTTCACAGGAATTGGATGAGGGATCCGGTTCATTTGGTTGATCGGTACCTGGAAGCGTTAAAACCCCTGGGCATTGAAGATGACGGCGAGGGTCTTGATTACTTTTACAGCGATACAACCCAAAATCCGTTACCCGTGAATCATTACATAGCCTATGGGATCGGAGGAACATACCGCACTAAAAAAATGCCTGCACAGGAAATAATACAGCACTTTTCCAGCCTCCCCCTTCCTTTGGTCCTCCTTGGTGGAAAAACCGAAGAAAAGGATGCCTTGATTATCGAAAAGGCATTAGGCGACCGTTGTATAAATATGGTCAATCGCTGTGATTTACACACCACAGGCAAAATCTTACACGACGCAGATTATGTTATTTCACATGATACAGCCACCATGCATATGGCTGCTGCATTTCGCAAAAAAATCCTTTCTATTTGGGGCGCAACCGCGCCTGAATTGGGAATGACACCGTATTTACCACAACAATTTTCCCAAAATTCTGTCATACTTGAATACGAAAACCTTTCGTGCCACCCTTGCTCCAAACTTGGTAATGAAAAATGTCCAAAGGGTCATTTCAAATGCATGACTGCTCTTGATCCTGCCCATGTCAATCAAAAAATTGAGCAACTTCTCAATATTTCGCCTGAACCCTGATGTCAAGGAAAGAAATCAAATCTAAAATTTAAAAACTTAAAAATTTATGATACCAAATCATCGAAATCCAAATTCGGACCTCCCTCGGCTGAACCTCTCTGGTCTGACCAAATGGATCATTATTGGCATAGTAGGTATAATTTTAATTTCCATTCTGTCAAGCTCAACTTTTCTGACCATCGACGCAGGAAACAGAGGCGTTCTGTTCAAACGCTTTGGCGGAGGATTGGTCATGGACAAAACCTACGAACCGGGATTTCACATCGTACCACCCTGGAATAAAATGACCATTTACAACGTGCGAATCCAGGAAGATTACGAAACGATGGAAACGCTGTCCAGAAATGGTCTCAATATTAAGGTAGAACTTTCATATCTATACCGCCCTGTCATCGAAAACCTACCCCATCTTCACGATGAAATCGGTGTCGATTATTCAGAAAATATTCTAAAACCCGAGTTGCGGTCCGCGACCAGGGAGGTTATCGGAAAGTATCTTCCGGAAGAATTGTACAGCAGTAAACGGGAGAATATACAATCCGAGATATTCGAAGAAACGAGTACAAGCATTCTTCCCAAACACATTTATCTGGATGCAGTACTCATCAGAGAGGTGAAATTACCCCAATCTCTGGAAGAGGCGATCGAACGAAAACTAAAAGAAGAGCAAGCTTCTCTGGAATACGAATTCCGGTTGGAACGGGAGGAAAAAGAAGCACAGCGAATCCTGATTGAAGCTCGAGCCAAAGCAGAAGCAAACACCATTCTGAGATCGAGCCTGGATGAGCTGGTACTCCGGGACAAAGGAATCAATGCCACGCTGGAACTGGCTAATTCTCCAAATGCCAAGGTCATTGTCATTGGAAGCGGAGAGGATGGTCTTCCTGTCATCCTGGGAAATCAATAAACCAAACTTAAAGCCAGACAGGACCAAACGCCGGAATCGGCCACCCGCACCCAGACGAGAAACAGTATATGGCTGACACAAAAACAATAGGCCTCCAATTATTGCGAGGCCTATTGATAATAGAGGTGTTATTTTATATGGACTTATTAGTGCACCGATCACTAATTTCGTGACACATCTGACGGAATCTTTGTCGCCTGGCGCACCGGGAGTCCCTTATTGAATGTAGATCATTTTCCTGGTCGTTTGGTTTTCCCCGTTATGGGGCGGGTAATAGTACATACCGGGTCCGGGAAGCTCGGAACCATAGGTCGTCACTTTATTTTAGCCGCGATTTCCATCAACCTGTCGGGTCAGAACCAATTTCCCCGTCATGTCATGAATTCGAACATCTGCCGTTCCCGCTTTCTCTTGTTGAAAATGAATTACCGTGAAATCCCGGAATGGGTTGGGACTGTTCTGGAGTTCCCCAATATATTGCGTGATCGGATCAAAAGCAAAATCCAGGTTTTGGACAATCCCGGGTTCTATATAACTCTCCGTCCGGAGTACCCGGGAAGAGCTTTCAAGAATTTCTTGCAAGGTGGTACGCCGTTGGGTGGTCACCGTGATATAAAAGAGGATTTGATCTTTGGCCAGATGGCGTTCGTCCACATCAAACCAGCTCGCGGTCAATAATCCATCGCCCAGAACCGCAAAATTCTCCTCTGTTAATTTCAAACTACCTGATTCCAGCCCGATCGAGCGGATATCGGAAGGATTAAATTTCCATTCAAACTGAAAGCCCAGCACATCGATGTGCCTATCGCTACGCACCGGAATATGATACGTACGACCAGCTTGAAGCCACTGGTTTTGAATACGCATTCTCATTCCACTGCTCCTGGAAGTAGGTACGGCGGTAGATGCTGAAAAATTCACATCACCGATTTTTACACCGACAAAGTCCACTGTAGTATTCTCGGTCAATGGGTTAATCTCGGCAAAATTGGCGTCAGAGCCGGCTTCCCGAAACTGATAACTCGTATTGTTGGCAAACTTGAAGTCCGGCCTGAGAATGGCTTTGCGCAGTTCGATCATATCGGTAGGATCGATCAAGCCGTTGTTGTTGATATCGGCGGCAATGCGCTTGTATATATTGTCCAAAACTTCGATGCCCATAATGTGTTTTTGGATCAATACGAGGTCGAAGGTAGATATGCCCCGCATCATTTCATCGTTCTTATACGGAAAAACCTTATATGATTGATCCCGCATCCCACTAAATCCGAAAGTGCCCTGGACTGACGTTTTCGCTACTTCGCCTTCATTTTTATCCGTCAACGCCCGGATAGATACATTATGGATGGGCGAACCTGTCGGATCGACGATCGTACCACTTATCAGGGGTTGAAATGTTGTACTATCGCAGTCCTCAATTTCCTTCAGGATAATTACCTGTTCGTAATTTAATGCATTGGATACGTCGTCACCGCTGCATTTGTCCAACACCTGCCAGTTTCGAACCAGTCGCCATTGACCGATCGTGTTGTTTCCAAATAATCTGAACAATTTGTCCTGATATCCGATGGTCAAATCCCTGCATTCCATGGTCCAGGTATATTCTGGCCATCCTGTAAAATCGGGATGCAGCTCACCGATATACAAGCCATTGGGATTTTTTTCAATGTTGCATACCTCCAACAACGAAACACTGGGAGGCATTTGGATCATCCCCAGGTTTAATTCACAGTCAGGTTTTATGTGAATGATTTGCTCACGCGTGAATTCAAGTCGATTCGCGTTTCTGGACAACCAGTCACCTTCTCCGACGTCTTCACAACCACCAGCCACATAAAACCGCCTTCTGATGGTACCTACACCGCATTGATCGATATCAACGAATATTTTCTCGTACGTGGAAGATGAACAGTTGACTGCAACGATCCCATTCTCAATTCTCTCATTATTGGGAACGGAGCGGATGGCCGGAACGTTTTGCGTCGTTTGAACAAAAGAACCACTGTTTTCGTCAAAGACCTCCACGGATTTACGTTCTGTGTATGTTTCGCATTTATCCTTCCGGACGATTACATTGTGCTCGGAGGGTATGACAGTCTTACCGTCATCGGTCATCATTTGACCATCCAGGTTTTGCCACACGCTTACGTATCCTCCAAGGACCGAATCCAATTCCGCAAAAGCCTTGATTCTTTCAGGATCTGTATCGGGTCGATCGTTCATGAGTACTGCCCGGTTCACAATCTCCGAGTAATAGCTATTGTAGGATGTACAATTCATTTCTACGGTAGACTTCAAATCCTGAACAATGCTAATGGGCTGTTTATCCCTTACTTTAACCGTCGCGCGGGTGGAACTGAAATTGCACCAGTTATCAATCACCAACAATTCTACTTCGATATCCTGGCAGGCATCATCACATGTAAAAGGGATCTGAGTACTCCAACCACCTCCGACCAGCATTCCCAATTCTGCCGGAAGAGTACCATCGCAATAACGGATCGAATCCAATTCCCATTCCCGGGCCAGCCATTCAGCGCATCCGAAATCATCGTTGCGCAACTGATTTATAAATGAAGCGTAGTAAGCCTCCACCGGGTTGATGCGGCGGTCGGTTTCCAACCCATCGCACAAATTAACTGCCCCGGCGGTAGCCCAATCCGTACGTCGCCCCAATACCATAGCGACCCCACAATTGTCAAGGCTTCCTTCATTCATGATATTCACGTCCAGCCAGGTCAATTGTCCCGTCAATCCAACGCGAATATTTTTGAGAAGCGAAACTGTGGGAGGGGTATTATCCACCACCTGGATATAAAATGAATCCTGACTGACCAAATCACAGCTATCAGCAGTTTCAATAATGACTTTAAATGCATTTTCGATGATGGAATCTCCATGAGAATAATTGTGTCCATCCTTGGGAAGGAGCACCTGTTCTGAAGGAACCCATTTACCTGCTCTGTTGCGGACCAGGTCAACGGTAAAATACCCGGGAGACGAAGCCTGTACACGACGAATTCCCGAACACAATTCTTCGATATTGAGATCAGGTATCACCAGAGGTGCTTCGCAACGTTGGGAATTGGCATTTGTGGTAATCACCATTTCTTCCTTTTCAATGGTAGGTGCCAGCGTATCAGCATCTACTACACGGAAGGTCATACGAAACCGTCCATCCTCCATTTTGGTCAATCCTTTGGCCGGTGCTTTATCCAAAGGTTTGGAACCATCGGAATAAAAGCAATTTTGATCGATCTCCATGTTTACCTGATACTGCTTTTCGCATTTGGTGTTGATCGTCATGGTACTTGTAACTGAAATATCCAGATTACACAGTTGTGCAAATTCCGTTGGATAAAATTTTACTTGCCGTTTACCCACTGACTCGATGTGCAGAAGTGGAAACGTATCCATTTTTTCTGTGGCAGGGTTCTCATAAATTAACCGGGGTCCGAACGCATCACTTTCTCCGCAAAACAAAAAATAGGTGGTATCCATATCGATATGGAAAGCCGTGATCTCCGGTTGTTTATAAACGACGATGGTGTCCAATGTGGAGAAGCGCTGGCCCCAATTGTCCATTCCTTCGATTTCCCGGTAAATAATTTGCTGAATGTCTTCTGACCGGTCCAGGCAATCCATAGATTCCACAAAATCTTCGTTCACGGTCAATTCAGGGGTGGGCCCACAAGGAAATTGGAAATTGGGGAACGTGTCACCAATTAATGTTCCTGGCGTTACCAGGGGATCGGTGCACAGAACAAACTCCTTTCGTCCTTTCATCACCGGCACAGGCGGAATACTCACCTGCAAGGTATCCGTGCAATTGCCTTCATTATTCCGGATTTCAAATATCAATTGCGTATTGACATAAGCGCAAAGCTCTACCCGGATCTTTTCATCAATATCTGTTATTTCTCCTTCGAATACCCGATTGTGGTTAATTGATCGTATCGTCAGATAAAGAGGGAGCGTAGGTTCGTTTCGAAGTAGTTCACCAACGGAAAATTCGGATATACCGTTGGCTGCAATCCCTACAGAGAATTTACTACAACTCGGAACTTGCGCAAAAGATACCAGGGGCGAAAAGCCGATCCATCCTACGAGTGCGCATAACGTTATATACCTGAAGGTCCTGAAACCCGACATTCGACTTAATTGGGCACCGTGAACCAGGTTTCGGTAAAAGCGAAACAACCAAAGTACATACGCTCTGGTAATTGTGCGTAATTTGAAAATTGAATTTATCATAACACCTCTGAATTTTAAGTTTGGCTGATGGAAATCAGACAGTGTTACGGATGCAAGAACCTTGCCAAATTAAATTTTTTTATAATATATTGTTCGTTAAGGTCATTGGTACTACAGATTAGCAAATAAATGACTATGTATGTATAGATGATTCGGGCAGTACGCACTAAAAACCTGGACCATCCAATCTCATGGTAAGGATTCCCTCCGTATTCGGCTCTTTAACCCACTCATACCATGCCGGCCGAAGAAGATAGGGACGCACAGCCAATAAGTATGTTCTCGAAAGGGGAATTTCGGCTCCAATTAAAAGTTGGAAAAAATCAGGTGGACATCCGTCGAATAAGTTCCACATCGATCAGATCCCGGTTTGATTTACCGGGCTTTGGCGGGGTTCCATTTCCCGTATCCAAGAGTGCCAACACTTTATTCACTACTCTATCAGCCATTTTATGGATATTCTGATCGATGGTGGTAATGGGCGGATCTACAATCGCGGATCTGGGATCGTTGGAATACCCAATGAGTTTTAAATCTCCGGGAATATCAATTCCGTTTTCCTTTGCGAAGTTGAGAACAGCAATAGCGGTGGTGTCATTTCCCGTAAAAATGCCATCGGGTGGGTTTGGAGATGAAAACAATTTCCGGCACGTTTCCAGCGCATTTTCGTGGGTCAACTCTTGATAAAACACGCGGTTTTCATCCAGATGAATTCCAGCATGATGCAACGCAGCCCGAAATCCCGAATTTCGTTCCTGATATAAATTGGAACTCAAAAGGCCACAGATAAAAGCGGGTTGTCGCACTCCAATGTCGACCAGATGTTGACCAGCGAGGTACCCTCCCCGATAATCGTCGCTAATAACAAAATGAGCCTGAAAATCTTCTGTTGGGACACGGTCGTAAAAAATGACTGGAATATCACGATCGATAAAGGATTGGAAATGATCATAATTATCCGTGTACAGTGTGATGGCAGCGATGAGGGCATCGACCCGATACGAATACAAGGTATTGACCAATTCTTTCTCCAATTTATGAGAGTCATTGGATTGACACAAAATCACGTGATATCCGTATTCATACAGGCGGTTTTGGATAACCGTAATCATGGTTGAATGGAAAATGGCGGTAAACATGGGCACGATAATGCCGATGGTATTCGATTTCATTTGTCGGAGACCGGCGGCTATCCTATTGGGTTGGTAACCCATTTTATTGGCCATTTTCCGAACCCGAATTTTTGTACCCTCACTAATGTCATGATGATCGTTCAATGCTCGGGAAACCGTAGCAGCAGAAACATCCAATGCTTTAGCGAGATCAACGATCGTACAAGCCTTCTTTTGACTTTTTTTCTTCATAGGGCACTCCGCTGCAATTTACTAAATTACTGCAACCGCTCGGCTTTAAAAGTTCGCAAAATCGACACGGACTTCTTATGGTCCAATTTCTCATCCTCAAAAACCTGTGTACACGCGGTCTGTTTTTATTCTGTGTCTGACATCTACGTCAAAAATCACCCCCGGATCGCCGCTTTCTACGTACGGACGAAATCCATATCGGAACTCATTTGGGTATTTCCAAACAGAGCTTCCATCGGGCATTCTTCAGACTTCCTGGAATGAAATTATGTCGTCAGAATATCCACTAATTCATCCGAATTCGGGAAATTCTTACCGGGCAATTCAATCATATATTCAGGTAATTCTTGATGTTGTAATAACAGATATTCTCGACCATCTCAGCTAAGAAATCAAATTCAGATTTCGGTAACAAACCTTGTTCCAGATCCTGACCGATGACATTGCACAAAATCCTGCGGAAATAATCATGCCGTGGAAAAGATAAAAAGCTTCGACTATCCGTCAACATTCCGACGAATAGACTTAGCATTCCCATTTCAGAAAGGATGTTGATTTGCTCCTCCATTCCTCTTTTCTGATCCAGAAACCACCACCCCGAACCAAATTGCATTTTTCCACGAATCTTACCGTCGTTGTAATTCCCTGCCATCGTTGCAAACGTGGCATTATCCTTAGGATTGTTGTTGTAAAGAATCGTTTTCGCCAGGGAATCAGCAGTATCGAGAACATTAAATAACCGGGAAATACTACGCGCATGATTAATATCGTCCATAGAGTCAAATCCGGTATCAGGGCCAAGCACTCTCAACATCCGATCGCTGTTGTTTCTCAAAGCACCCAGGTGAAATTGTTGGACCCATCCTTTGCGGTGATACTCTACACACAAAAATTCCAAAATACATGATTTGAACTCTTCCACCTCATTTTCATCCACGTACTGATCGCTCAGTTTTTTGCGAAAAATTTGATCCACCTTTCCTTCCGTGTAAGGCACGGAATACACCTGGTCCAATCCATAATCCGAAGCCTTACAACCCATCGAATCAAAAAAATCGATGCGATCAGCAATAACCTCCTTCAATTCTTCAAGTGACCTGATGGATTTTCCGGCTGAATCCGCCAACCGTTGGATATAGTGGAGATAATCTTCAGATTCTATTCGAAGGATTTTATCGGGTCGAAATGTGGGAAATAATTGAAACTCGCCTTGCGGGTCGTCGCGGTAACTTTGATGATGTTCCAGAGAATCAGCGGGATCGTCAGTACTACAAATCACTTCAACCTTCATTTTTTCCAGCAGACGCACTGTGGAATTGTCCGGGTTGTTGAGTTGTTCGGTTGCCTTGTCATAAATTTCATCTGCATTCTCTTCTTTGAGCAAATCCGTGATCCCAAAATAGGTCTTCAACTCCATGTGAGTCCAATGGTACAACGGATTGCGCATGGTGTAGGGCACGGTTTTCGCCCAGGCTCTGAATTTCTCTCTTGAATCAGCCTCCCCGGTAATGAATTCCTCGTCGACTCCAAGTGCTCTCATCGCACGCCATTTGTAATGATCACCGGCTAACCAGGCTTCCGTGATATCACGGTAAATTCTTGGTTTGGCAATTTCGGCTGGTGGCAGATGGTTGTGATAATCGATGATGGGCATTTTACTGGCATGCTCGAAATACAATCGTTCTGCAAATTCATTTCCCAGGATAAAATTCTGATTCAAAAAAACACTCATATTGGTAATGTCTTGCTTTACCTAAAATTTAAAAATTCAATATGGCCTTTGGAAGGCCTCCTTCAGTTCTGCCGGAATCAAAATTCCCGAACTTTTATACTACGGAATGAAACGCGATCTCCATGATCCTGAAGCAAAATATGCCCTTCGTCCCATTCGCCAAAATTGGCCCAGTCCCGGTATTTACTGTATGCGACCAAAGCTCTGAAAGCAGGAGTTCTTCGTTCGTATTCCAACACTTTATTTCCATTGAGCCAATGCTCCACGTGATTACCATGCACCACGATCCGGCCACGGTTCCAATTTCCAATTCCGTTAAAGGGTTTGGACCGATGGGGTACAGAAAGATTGGTAGCCGGGATCAAATCGTACAAAGAAGCCAGCGTCCGGTTTCCCTTGACCCCTTTTTCAGCATCAGGGTGAACCTTATCGTCAAGGATTTGATACTCCAGTCCGATGGCGGATCCCGTCCCTTTGTTCAGATTGGGATCGACGAAATACTTCACACCAGAATTTGCTCCTTCCGTTAATTTAAATTCAAATCTCAGTTCGAAGTTGGAGAACTTATCCTTTGTTATAATATCGCCTCCATTGGCCGATTCGGCGCCATCGCTGGCCAAAACGGTCAACTCACCGTCTTCGATAACCCACCCTTGCTGAGGGAAATGATCGAGCTTGGCTCCGATCCATCCTTCGGTTGATTCGCCATCCCACAACAATCTCCAGCCTCGTCTTTTCTCCTGATCACTGAGGGTATTGGGAATTAAGTTGAGTTCAACGACATCCGGATCCATTTCCCACCGATGACGATCCAGGTTTTCGGTAGCGATGCGAATATTTCTCCACCGGACCTGGGTTCCATTTTTATCTTCATCGTTTCCAATGCCATGGACCTGAAAACCAATAAATCCTTCTGCGGTCATATCATCGATCAGATTGGACGTATTGACACCGTTAATCCACACACGAATCGATGGACCAATGGCTTCCACCCGGTATGAATTCCATCCACCAGGATTAAATGCGGCCCGGCCTTTTGGGTTTTCAGCGAGTGGATACAACCACCCCCTGCGCGCTTCGTCGTATATTCCTCCGCTATAAGCCCGGGTACTGGGATCGATTTCCACCTGATATCCATGCACTCTCCCATCACGGTAGGACGGAATGCTGTGCGACCGGATCTGCACCCCACTATTGAGGCTGGCATCCACCCGTACTTCAAATTCGAGGATAAAATCTCCATAGTGATCATTGGTTACCATAAAAGAGTTGGGGGTACCCATTTTGGAAATTCCCACCATTTCTCCGTTCTCGACCTTGTAGTCTGCCTCACCATTCAATTGGGTGAATCCGTCAAAATTTTCTCCGTTGAACAAGGGTTTCCAGTTTTCAGCGTCCTGCGCGATCAATCCCGTGACAAACATACATAGCACTACGGCGATGACGCTGCTTATTCTATATCCTTTCATCTGCATCAAAATTTTACTTATAATCAAAAAATCTTAAAATTAAATATATTTCTACTTTAATATCCAAATACTTGCGGTAGCCAGAGCGCCAATTGAGGAATGTAAGTCACTATCATCAATATGATGACCATTGAAATCAGGAATGGAATAAGAGGTCCGATTACTTTCGTTATCTTGACTTTGGCTACCCCACTACCGACAAACAACAATGAACCGACTGGCGGTGTACATAGCCCAATACATAAATTCAGCACCATGACAATTCCAAAATGCACCGGACTGATGCCAATAGCGGTAACCAGGGGCAAAAATATCGGCGTAAAAATCAAAATCGCCGGGGTCATGTCCATAAAGGTTCCTACTATCAAAAGCAAAAGATTGATAATTAGGAAAATCAAAATCGGACTACTTACATTATCGAGCAGGACACTGGAAATAAATTGAGGTAAATTTTCATAAGAGAACAGCCAGGACATGGCCATTGAAGTACCGATCAAGAATGTCACAATAGCATTCGTTTTGGAACTATCCAGAAATATTCGGTAAAAGTCGGACCATTTTATTTCCCGGTATGCAAGCGCGAGAATGGCTGCGTATACCACAGCTATTGCAGCAGCTTCAGTTGCGGTAAATACCCCAAAAACTATTCCTCCAACGACAACAACGAGCATCAACAAACTGAAAAATGCCCCTTTGAAATCCTTCCAAAGTTGGGACAACGGTACCCGTTCGGCCCGGGGTAGGTCATGTTTTCGGGCGAAAATAAATGCGACAACCATCAATCCCACTCCGACCAGAATTCCCGGAATGTAACCCGCCAAAAACAAGGCAGCTACGGATGCGGATCCTCCACTCGCCAGGGCGTACACGATTAACGAGTTGCTGGGTGGAATAACCAGACCTGTGGAAGCAGAGGTAATGTTCACTCCGACGGTAAAGCCCCTGGGGTAGCCATCTTTTACCATTCTATCGGTCATTATTCCCCCAATTGCTGTCGCTGCAGCTACGGCTGACCCTGAGATTGCGCCAAACATCATCGCAGCCAATACATTAACATAGGCCAGACCTCCTGGCAGGGAACCAATGAGCGACTTGGCAAAATTGATCATCCGTTTTGCTATACCCCCCTGGTTCATGATTTCCCCTGCTAAAATAAAAAAGGGGATGGCGAGTAACGCAAACGAATCCAACCCCGTAATCATACGCTGACTGATCGTGGTCATAGCGGGCAAGAAGGGAATACTGATCAAAAGCGTTAAAGCTGTTGCTATTCCAATACTAAATGCCACAGGCACTTTGAGCAGAAGCAGGATGAAAAAGGTCAGAAATAAAATTAGAATGCTTACTAATTCAGGGTTCATCGGCAGTAATTTTTTGAGACTTTATTTGGCTGATATAATGAAGGGTGTACATAACGATCAGTAAGCCGCTCAGCGGTAAAATACTGTAAATGTAACCCAAAGGCACTTGTAATGCAGGTGATTTTTGCTCGAGGTAAAAGGTCATGTACATCAAGTACCCTCCGCCGATGACCATCACAGTTACAGCAAATATGATGATAAGTATTTCGATAAAATACTCCAGTCGCTGTTGGTTTTTCAACGAAAGTTTCTCAAATAGAACATCAATCTCGATATGCTCCCGTTTGCCTGTGATATAAGCGGCCCCTAACATGGCCAGCCACATCAGGCAATAGCGAGATAATTCCTCGGTCCATGAGGCAGATATATTGAATAAATAGCGACTCATCACCTGCCATATG
The DNA here is from genome assembly GCA_937952445.1 of uncultured Bacteroidota bacterium. Taxonomy (GTDB): domain Bacteria; phylum Bacteroidota; class Bacteroidia; order Chitinophagales; family Saprospiraceae; genus Membranihabitans. The sequence goes on from CALGAA010000143.1 coordinate 21,284, forward strand.
ACACTGACAGTCATAATAACAAAGACGGTCACCAATATGGTTTCAGCGATTCTGTTGATAGTAGTTATCATGATTTAATGAGATTTTCAATACGTCCAACGAGATCTCCTATAGTTGGATCCTCACGAAAGCGGTCTTTCATCGGCTGGGTGGCTTTGCGAAATGATTCCGCATCAGGCTCGATAATTTCCATTCCCTGATCCCGCAAAAATTTCATGTCCTTTTCAACCGATTGGGCCCACAATCGCTTTTGTTCATCCAGGGATTCGACTGCGGCGTCCATGACCCATTGTTGCTCTTGTTCATTGAGCATATTCCATACCGAAGTGCCCATGACCAGGACATCAGGTAAGAGGGTGTGACGATCAAGGCAATAATATTTACACACCTCATAATGATTGGAGGAAACGACAGAAGGGGCGTTATTCTCTGCTCCATCTACCACGCCTTGTTGAAGAGCTGTATACAATTCTCCAAAAGACATGGGAGTGGCCGACCCTCCAAGCATATTGACCATTTCAATAGCCAGTTGGTCGTTCATTACACGCAATTTTAATCCCTTGACATCTTCCGCCGTGCGAATAGGTTTATCTTTTGTATAAAAGCTACGGCTACCGGCATCATAAAAGGTTAGACCGTTAAGGTAATAATCTTTCCCACTGTCCAGAATCTCCCGTCCAATTTCACCTTCCAGTACCTGCCACGCATGATCTTCATCTTGAAAAATATACGGGATCCCCAGTACGCGGTATTTGGGGGAAAAATTGGCCATGGTTCCGGCACTCACTTTAGTCATGCCAACGCTACCGATTTGAACCAACTCCAGTACTTCCCGTTCGGACCCTAATTGACTGTTGGGATAAATCTTTACGTAAATTTGTCCTCCGGATTTTTCACTCACCCGATCGGCGAAATACTCGATCGCGCCGTGAACCGGATGGGATGTTGGTAAGGAATGTCCCAGGATGATCGTCCGGGTTTGGTCCTCGGTCGTGCAAGATGACATGAGCACCATACCCACCAAGAGTACGAATATCCACTTCTTCATCATGGTGTATTTTTATAATATTTAATAGCTGCCTCAATTCCCTGTATGGCTCTCAAACCTTTCATCCGACCAATGGCAGTATACCCGGGGTTAGCCTCCCGATGGTTCAAATCACTCATAATGGCGTGTCCATGATCGGGCCGCATATACACTTTCCGATCATCATCCCTGAAGGCATCTACCAGGGAAACCATATTGGCGTTTCCTTCTAAATGATCGGCTTCATAAAAGTCGTAATCTTCCATGATTTCGACACTTCTCAAGTGCAGAAAATGAATTCTTTCACGGTATTTTCTGATCATGTGATCCAGGTCATTATCCTTACGGGCACCCAGTGACCCACTGCAGAAACAAAGTCCATTAGTCAATGAAGGGACTTCCTGTATAAATGCATCATAATCAGCTTCAGTACTCACGATTCTGGGAATTCCAAATATCTCAAATGGCGGATCATCGGGATGGATCGCCATGGACAAACCGAGCTCTTCGGCTACCGGTACGACCTGCCGGAGGAAAGATACCAAATTTTCTCGCAAATCATCCGGCCCCATCCCCTCGTACATGGCTAATTTTTCACGAAAAGTCTCCAATTCGTATCCTGCTTCAGATCCAGGCAACCCGGCCAAAATGTTTTGGGTGAGGATTTCTTTGGCCTTCGGGGTCATGATGTCGTACATTTCTTTGGCTCGTTCAAGAGTTTTGGCCGAATAATCGGCTTGTGCACCCTCTCGCTCCAGGATATAGAGATCGAAAGCCGCGAGGTCTGTCAGGCTAAAATACAACGCCAGTGATCCATCCGGTAGTTCGTGATAGAGTCTGGTTCTCGTCCAGTCCAGAATGGGCATGAAATTATAGGTAATGACTTTTATGCCCGCCTGAGCCAGGTGCCGCATGGACAGCTTATAGTTTTCGATATGTCTGGATGCTTCGGGTAGGTTGAGCTTCATAGCTTCGGTAATCGGAAGGCTCTCGACTACATGCCAGTCCAGGCCAGCTTTGTTAACCAGCTTTTTCCTTTCCTCGATTTCCTCTAAAGGCCAAACCTCTCCGTTGGGGATATGATGTAACGCGGTAACCACACCTGTGGCACCAGCCTGACGGATATCACTGAGCTTCACTGCATCATTGGGTCCGTACCATCGCATTGTAGGGGTGAAAATGAAATCCACTATATTATTTATTTTGTAGTTTGATTATGAACAATATGCGCTTTACACTCCGCTATAAGCGCTGAATCCACCATCCACGGGAATAACCGTCCCGGTAATAAAGGCAGAGGCCGGACTGATTAAAAAGTGCAATATACCGTTGAGTTCCTCAGCTTTTCCAAATCGGCCCATCGGTGTATTCTGCACGATGCGATCTCCACGGGATGTCAAACTGCCATCTTTCAGGGTCAGTAAATCCCGATTTTGTTCGGTCAGGAAAAATCCCGGCGCTATCGCATTTACTCTAATCATCTCACCGTATTTGGTAGCAAATTCCACGGCAAGCCATTTGGTAAACATATCCACCGCCGCTTTGGCCATAGAATACCCCAGGACCCGGGTCAACACACGGTCTGCGGACATGGAAGAATAATTGATGATCGAGCTTTTGCCATCTTTCGGGAACAAATCGGCCAGTATGTAGGTGGGCAGCAACGTACCCATCAAATTCAAATCAAAGACCTTTTTCAGGTCTGGAACGCTGGCATCGAAAAACGAGGCATCTGGTTGGATAACCGCACCCGGCATATTTCCTCCTGCAGCGTTGATTAAAACATCTAAAGATCCCCATCGGTTCATGACTCCATCGCGCACCTCCTGCAAGAATTGATCATCTGTAACATCTCCCGAGAATCCAAAGACATCGGGCGATACGTCCTTCCATTGATCGAGTAATTTTTCTAATTTCTCAGGGTTTCGATTGAGTATGCAAACCTTTGCGCCCTCGGACAATAAATAAGCCACAGCAGTCTGACCTAACACACCTGTCCCGCCAGAAATGATTATTTTCTTATCCTGAATTTTGAAAAGTGACAATATAAATCTGTTTTTATGATGAAAAAATCGACATATCTGATTTTCTGTAAATCGAGCTAAAACTACATCAAAATCATTTACTTCACCAAATTTTAATGCTCTAAACTTAAAATCAATATATTTGCGACGCAACATAATGATTACAATATGAAGTTCAAAGCCGAAATACGGGTAATGCCTCATACAGAGCTACTCGATCCACAAGGAAAGACTGTTGGAAAAAATCTCCCCAACATTGGAATACATCAGGTGGAGCAGGTCCGAATCGGAAAACACATCGAAATGACCATCGATGCGGACTCCGAGGAACAAGCCAGGGAAATAGTGGATACGGCTTGTCGTAAATTGTTGGTGAATATGATTATGGAAAAATACGACTTTTCAATACATCCAATCCAGTAATGCTGTATTTGGTCCCTACTCCCATTGGTAATTTAGAAGACATAACGGTACGTGCCATCGAGGTGCTCAAATCGGTGGACTATATCCTGGCGGAAGATACACGCAAAACCCACATTTTGCTCCGCCATTATAACATCGATGCCCGGACGACATCATACCACCAGCACAACGAGAAGAAAAAACTAAGCGCAGTACTCACCCATTTGAAAGAGGGTAAAAACGTAGCTCTTGTATCAGAAGCCGGCACCCCTGGTATTTCAGACCCCGGATTTTTACTCGTCAGGGCCTGTACAGAAGAGAATATAACGGTATCTAGTCTCCCGGGTCCCAATGCACTCATCGCCGCCCTTGTTTCTTCGGGCCTGCCTTCTGATCATTTCTACTTTGCGGGTTTTCTTCCACATAAGAAAGGACGGAACAAAAAATGGGAGGATTTGGTCCAGCGGGAGGAAACCGTCATCGTGTACGAATCTCCATATCGCATTGAAAAATTTCTGATCGAATGCGAACAATATGCGGGCGCCGGCCGCTTAATCTGTATCGCCCGTGAACTGACCAAAATTCACGAAGAATACATCCGTGGAACCGTAAGTGAAGTTCGGGAAAAACTAAAAGACCGAGAACCTTTACGAGGAGAAATGGTTGTCGTGATGGCGGGAAAAGGATACGTCAACAACCCGGAATCTGTAGCCTGATTTGACCTTCACCCCCCTCTTCCTGAGCCCCAATTTATTAAAGAGAAAATTATCTTGATTTAAACTGATTCTGAATAAACATAAGCCTATTCCTTTTGTTATTCGGTTCAAAGGGTGTAAATTTGCCCTCCTGGAAATTAAAAAGGGGTCAACATTACATTAATTTAGAGATTTCATAAACCCAGGAAGTAAATGCCTCTACCTGGGAAACCGAGCATCAATTTTCGGTCAAAATTAAGCCAAGAATGAGAACAGAAAATGAAATAATTGAAGATTTTACGACGCGTGAATACGAGTATGGATTTGTGACAGATATCGATATGGATATCCTGCCACCGGGTCTGAACGAAGAGGTGATCCAATTTATTTCTGCGAAGAAAAATGAGCCTGATTGGCTCCTTGAATGGCGAATGAAAGGGTATCAGGCCTTCTTGAAATCAAAAATGCCGGAATGGCAAAATTTCAAAGCGCCGGATGTTGATTTCCAGGATATTTCCTACTACGCTGCTCCCAAAAACCAACCCAAATACGAAAGCCTGGACGATGTAGATCCGGAACTACTCCGCACATACGACCGGCTGGGCATCCCTCTGGAGGAGCAAAAACTCTTAGCGGGTGTAGCCGTAGACGCTGTATTTGACAGTGTATCCATCGCCACGACCTATAAAGAAGAACTCGCTAAGCTTGGTATTATATTTTGTTCCATGAGTGAAGCGGTTCAAAACCACCCGGATCTGGTTCGTAAATACCTCGGAACTGTAGTGCCGCATTCGGACAACATTTATGCATCACTCAATACGGCAGTATTTTCAGACGGTTCTTTCGTCTACATACCCGAAGGAGTGAGATGTCCTATGGAACTTTCCACCTACTTTCGAATAAATGCTCAGAATACCGGTCAATTTGAACGTACGCTCATCATCGCGGAAAAGGATAGCTACGTGAGCTACCTCGAAGGGTGTACCGCTCCGCAAAGGGACGAGAACCAACTCCACGCTGCAGTGGTAGAGCTCATCGCTATGGAAGGCGCCGAGATTAAATACTCGACCGTCCAAAACTGGTTCCCCGGTGATGAAGATGGAAAGGGCGGGATTTACAACTTCGTGACCAAACGTGGTATTTGTAAAGGAGATCGCTCCAAAATATCCTGGACCCAGGTGGAAACAGGTTCGTCAATCACCTGGAAATACCCCAGTGTCATCCTCAAAGGTGATGATTCGGTGGGCGAATTTTATTCCGTTGCCGTAACCAAAGGCAAGCAGATCGCTGACACGGGAACCAAAATCAATCACATAGGTAAGAATACAAAAAGCCGAATTATTTCGAAAGGAATTTCGGCGGGTCAAAGTAACAATAGTTACCGTGGTCTGGTCCAAATTGGAAAAGGGGCGCATAAAGCCCGTAACTTCACGCAGTGTGATTCCTTGCTTATCGGGAATAAGTGCGGTGCTCACACCTTCCCTTACATCGAGTCGCGCAACCAAACAGCGATGCTGGAACACGAAGCGACCACTTCCAAGATTGGGGAAGATCAAATCTTTTACCTCAATCAGCGCGGAATTGATCCTGAGAAAGCTGTGGCCTTAATTGTCAATGGTTACGCTAAAGAAGTGCTGAGCAAACTGCCCATGGAGTTTGCGGTTGAAGCAAAGAAATTGCTGGCTCTTACACTGGAAGGAAGCGTAGGATAAAATTGATCAAACGATTAAAATATAAAGTTTAAAAACATGTTGCAAATAAAAAACCTCCACGCCACTATTGATGGCAATCAAATAATCAATGGTCTCAACTTAGAAGTTAAGCCCGGTGAAATCCATGCGATCATGGGACCTAATGGATCTGGCAAAAGTTCCCTGGCATCCGTATTGGCTGGTCGGGAGGAATTTGAGGTAACCGATGGCACAGTGACGTATAAAGGGATGGATTTACTGGATATGGATCCGGAAATTCGTGCCCGGGAAGGAGTTTTTCTGGCGTTTCAATATCCGGTTGAAATCCCGGGAGTATCCAATATATCATTTTTAAAAACAGCCCTGGATGAAATCCGGGAACACCGAAAGCAGGAACCCCTGTCTGCCCGGGATTTTCTCAACAGAACCAGGGAAATGCAAAAACTGGTTCAGTTTGATTCTGCTCTGACCAACCGATCTTTGAACGAAGGTTTTTCGGGCGGAGAAAAGAAAAGGAACGAAATTTTCCAAATGGCTATGCTCGATCCTTCGTTGGCGATCCTGGATGAAACAGACTCCGGTCTCGATATTGACGCGTTGCGTATCGTGGCCGATGGGGTGAACAAACTACACACTCCGGAAAAAGCATTTATCATCATTACCCACTATCAGCGGTTGCTCGAGTATATCGTACCTGACTTTGTGCATGTTTTGAGTGGTGGTAAAATCGTCCGGTCCGGGGATAAATCTCTGGCATTGGAATTGGAGGAAAAAGGATACGATTGGCTGAGAGAAGAAATAGCTACGTCCTAATTGAACATTTAAATATTACTAGCCTATGTTAGCTCAAATAGATGTGGATTTTAGAACACAAATTATAAATGATTATCAGGGGGTTTCTGAATGTAAAATCTGCGATAAGCCGGAATACCTGGCCCGGATCCGGGAAGTCGCTTTCAATTTCTTTCAGAAAAACGGATTCCCGACACAGAAAAACGAAGAGTGGAAATACACCCCGGTAAAACCTTATATCAACGAGCCTTTTGATATCGACAAGGATAAAAGTCAGACCTTTGATCCGAGCCAGGCAAATTATTTCGGCCAGCATTTACCCGGATACAAAATCGTTCTGATCAACGGTAAATTATCTGTGGAACATTCCCAAATTCCAGATGCGGCACTATGTACCATTCAGCCCGTCATGGACGTTTTACGGAAACCAGAGGTCCAGGAGCGCCTGACCAAGTCCAGGAATTATCGGAACAATCCATTTTTAGCGATGAATACCGCCCTTTTTACCCGTGGCGTTTTTATCCATATCCCTAAAAACACCCAGGTTGATAAACCGATACACCTGATCCATTACGAAGTAGGAGAAGGAAAACAATTCAATATTTCGAAAAACATCATCATCTCCGAGTCAGGTTCTGAAGCCGAAATCATTGAAAGCTACTATCATGATTATAATGATGCTGTAAGTTTCCGAAACAGTTCTACTGAAATCCTGGTCGAACCTAACGCAGTTCTCGACCACATCAAGCTTCAAAAGTCGGATCACAATCTCCGAATGGTGGAACATACCGAAGTAGAACAAAAAGAGGATAGTCTTTATAACAACTATACGTTCACCTTACCCGGCATGAGATTTGTCCGCAACAACCTCAATATTGAATTGGATGGCAGCAATATTGAATCACATATGTACGGACTTTATCTGACCAATGAAGATCAATTGGTGGATAACCATACCCTGGTCAATCACAAAGAACCCAATTGTGAAAGTAACCAGTTGTACAAGGGCATTTTGACGGACAAATCGAGGGCAGTTTTCAACGGGAAGGTTTACGTGCATTCGATCGCACAGAAAACCAATGCTTTTCAGCAGAATAATAACATTTTGTTTAGCGACAATGCCACGATTTACACGAAGCCCCAGCTTGAGATTTTTGCCGACGACGTGAAATGTAGTCATGGCTCAACCATTGGCCAGCTCGACGACGAAGCTTTGTTTTATCTGAGAGCCCGTGGATTGTCCAAAACAGATGCGCAAAGTTTGCTTGTCAATGCGTTCGCCTTTGATGTGACCGAAAAGCTGAGGGATGAAGAAATAAAAGCAATGCTCAACGAAGAAATTGACCAGGTCATGTCGGGAGTGATTTCATAATTCATCTTCCATTCTAAAACACAACCCGGAAGCGGGTGTGTTTTTATAAAAATGGACCTCGTTGTCAACAATTTCCGGGAGCTATTGTCCTATTCAGTAAAGGAATCATTATCCAATGATAGAAGAGCATAAACTCGATCGACCCCCTATTGATATTCAAAAATATCGACAGGATTTTCCAGCTTTACATCAGGAGATATACGGGTATCCACTCGTCTACTTGGATAACGCTGCCACGACTCAAAAACCCAAACAGGTTCTCGATGCCCTTAGTCAGTACTATGCGTATGACAATAGCAATGTGCACCGGGGTGTCCACCATTTGAGTCAAAAAGCGACCGATCAATTCGAACAGGCCCGGATCACGATCCAACAATTCCTAAACGCCAAACACGAACACGAAATCGTGTTCACCAAAGGGACGACGGAAGGTATTAACCTCGTAGCTGCCACATTTGGAAGAACATTCTTAAAACCAGGTGATGCAGTGATCATTTCAGCACTGGAACATCATTCCAATATTGTACCGTGGCAATTGATCTGCGATCAACAAGATGCTGAATTGCGGGTCATTCCGATGAATGACCGGGGTGAATTAATCCTGGAGGAATTTGGGAAAATGCTCGACGAAAAGGTCAAAATAGTGTCCGTGGGTTATGTCTCCAATGCGCTGGGAACGGTCAACCCAGTTCGGGAAATCATCCAGCGTGCGCATCAATTTGATATTCCGGTCTTACTCGATGCAGCTCAAGCCGTACAGCATATCCCGATAGACGTACAGGATCTGGATGTAGACTTTCTTGTTTTCTCAAGCCACAAAATATTTGGCCCCACAGGAATGGGAGTATTGTACGGGAAAGAAAAATGGCTGGACATCATGCCCCCTTATCAGGGTGGCGGCGAAATGATCGAGACGGTCACCTTTGAGAAAACCACATTCAATAAACTACCTTTTAAATTCGAAGCCGGAACCCCACACATCGCCGGTGCCATAGGGTTGGATATCGCGTTGCGTTACGTCCGGAAAATTGGATTAAAAAAGATTCATGCCTATGAAAATGAACTCCTGGAATATGCCATATCGGAGTTAGCGACGATCGAGGGATTGAAATTTATCGGTGAGGCTCAACACAGGGCTGGAGCAATATCATTTTTGCTTGATGGAATCCATCCGTTTGACACTGGAGAAATTCTGGATAAAATGGGAATTGCGGTTCGGACAGGTCACCATTGCACCGAACCCATTATGGGATTTTTTCAGATTCCGGGAACAGTCCGGGCTTCATTTTCCTTTTACAACAATAGAGCCGATGTTGACCGGTTGAAAGAAGGAATTTTGAAGGCACAGAAAATGTTACTATAACAATGGACACCAAATCGATAGATGAAAAACAACAAGAGATCATTGACGAGTTTTCTTTTTTCGAAGACTGGATGGACAAATACGAAATGATCATACAGATGGGGAAAGATCTTCCCCTGATCGATGATCAGTATAAAATTGACAGCAAATTGATCAAAGGATGTCAATCACAAGTGTGGATGCACGCTGAAGAACGGGATGGTAAAGTTTTTTACACCGCAGATAGTGATGCCGTCATCACAAAAGGGTTGGTTAGTTTGGTGATCAAAGTGCTATCGGGTCATTCACCTGAAGAAATCGCCAAATCCAAACTGTATTTCATCGAAAAGATCGGCTTACAAAGCCATCTCTCCCCTACCCGTTCCAACGGATTACTGGCGATGATCAAACAAATGAAACTTTACGCTGTGGCCCTTCAGCAACAAAACATAAACACATAAATTCTGAATCATGGAAGCGATTAAAAATAAAATTATTGATGTCCTGCATACCGTTGAGGACCCGGAAATCCCGGTAAGTATTTACGAGCTTGGACTGGTCTATGACATCTCAATCAAAGAAGATCGGACGGTATTTATCGTCATGACTCTCACGGCTCCCGCCTGTCCGGTAGCAGGTGAAATTGTGATGGAGGTCCAGCGAAAAGTGAGCGAACTCGAGGAAGTAGGCGAGGTGCATGTGGACCTAACTTTTGATCCACCCTGGACCATGGATATGATGAGCGAGGAAGCCAAGCT
>CALGAA010000144.1 GCA_937952445.1 uncultured Bacteroidota bacterium
GATGCGAGAATACACAGAAAGCTGTGAAAAAATATGTAGTGTACCACTGATTTTTTAAATCTTTAATGCACAACTAATATTTTGTCAATGCGGTCAGGTCTGATTAAGAAAAATCACCGAATTATATCTGTCGCAGAAAAGTGAGAAGTCATGCCTCTCATTCTGACTAATTCAAGGAAAAGCAGCAGGCTAAGATATAACCAACGATAGCATGAACATGGTGGGTGGCATCTTGACGGTACCTTTCACCTGATCCCAGGTCAAGAAAAATCACCGAATTTACCCCCAGTTAGAAGACACATGTCCGGCCATATATGTTAAAAAAGGGAAGAGTATTGTGGAATTACCACCAGTCATCTTCGCTGTGCATTCCATCACGCCAGATTTCATCAATACCTCGACCTCCTCTTTATCGATCCCTGTTTCAAGCAAAGTGTAGAGATAGCTGATAAAATCCCGAATGAAATAAATTTTCCCCCTTGCCGGGATTCTAACCCGGACTATATTTTACCTGATGTAACTCCGAATGATTGGCCCCCAAATTTCGTATCCCTTCCGATTCATATGCAATGAATCCGATTTCCAGATTTCGGGCTTCAATTGGCCATCCAGTCGATACATAGGCTGACTGACATCTATGTAATCCACACCAGGTGTTTTCATAGCGTACTCATACAACGCGTGGTGTGCCTCCGTCCAGGTTTCCAACTGGTTCCTTCGAACAGGACTGGGCTTGGGTGATACGAATGAAATATGGGTTCCGGGCTTTCGAATCTCGACAAGTCGGACAAATGCTTTCACATCCGCCATAAATTCTTCTACTGTCAATCCTGCCCAAAGATCGTTATCGCCTTCATATACAATGATTTGCCTGGGATTGTACGGTTGGATCACTTCATCAAAGAAATACAGAATGTCCGATAATTGAGACCCTCCGAAACCCAGATTCAATGCATTAAGTCCGGCAAAGTCTTCATCAAATCCCACGTATAATGTAAAACTACTACTACCGACAAACAATACATCCGGGTCACCGTGTTCCCCGTTTTCACGTTGGGCCGTAAACTCGTCGATTAACTTCTGAAACCGCGCCCTTCTTTCCTGGTCGGCTTGTGGACTCTGGCCCGACACCTGACTGGTCGACAACAGAAAAGAACATAGAAACAGGATTTGGAAGATTATTCTACCGATGGTCATAACTTTTTCTTTAGCGAATGTGTACAATGAAATAATTAATTTGAATAAACGGGGTTCAAGGTATGGAAGTTTTTTCAAATTGATATATTTGGAACCATCTATACAACCATATTTTCATGAATATAAAGGAAGATTTTAATGTCTATTCGCACCTCCAGGATCTCCTTCCCGTCCATCCCAAGGGGCTTTACGATCCGGTCAGGTACATTATGTCGCAAAACGGTAAGAAAATCCGCTTTTTTCTGACGATGAAAGCCTCCGAGATGTTTTCCGCGGATCAGCAGGCTGCCATTCATGCTGCATTGGCCATCGAAATATTTCACAATTTCACCCTGATCCATGACGACATTATGGATGAGGCCGAAACCCGCCGAAATCAGCCCACTGTACACCAAAAATGGAACATCAACACCGGCATTCTCAGCGGTGATGTCATGATGATCCTCGCATACGAATCGCTTCTCCGATGCCCGGAGGAATTTCACCGAAACATTTTGCCCATTTTCACATCCGCCGCACGCGAGGTGTGCGAAGGCCAACAACTGGATATGGAATTTGAAGATCTGCCGGTGGTTCAAATGAACGAATATCTGGAAATGATCCGGAAAAAAACCGCGGTCCTCCTGGCTGCATCACTAGCCATCGGTGCATTTTGTGGTCGGGCGACGGAAGAAGAAGCCCGGTTGTTGTATCAATATGGTGAAAATCTGGGTATGGCTTTTCAAATCCGCGATGATATTCTCGATTGTTACGGCGATATAAAGAAGTTTGGGAAAGTTAAAGCCGGCGATATCATCCAGGGGAAAAAAACCATTTTGTATATCCGGACCTGGTTCGCTTTACCTGAAGAGCAACAGGTTGAATTTACGGAGTTGTACCACGGAAATGATCCCAATAAAATCGAAAAAGTTCTTCGGTATTTTGATGTCGCGGGAGCTCGGGACTACGCACACCGAAAAGAACAGGAATTTTTCGATAAAGCCCGGGCCGCGCTGGAAAAAATAAATTTGCCCGGGGCCCAAAAAAGCATACTCACAGACTATACACGAGCTATTTTGGGGCGCGAATTCTAGTCCAGCCCTGTTTTTCCTTCCTTCGGTAATTCACCGCCCCACCTTCTTTCCGAAAAGGAGATTTTTTTATCGGAAAAACAATTTTCCATTCCACCATCCTTTGTCAAACTCCGCCTGATATTGGGCATAGAATTGAATCGCAGATTCATTCCAGTCCAAAACCTGCCATTTCATCAACGCGCAGTCCTGACGCCTGGCTTCCTCGATTACTTTATCAAACAGCGCCCGGCCCACGCCCGACCGTCGATGTTTTTGACGGACCACAAAATCCTCCAGATAGAGCATTTTCCCCTTCCAGGTGGAAAAGGTATAATAATACAGCGCAATGCCGACGATTTCCCGGCCGTTGTCAGCGACAAACAATTCAAACAACCCTTCACGGAACAATCCGAAGTATTCACCCTCTGTGGTCATCCCCTCATCCGGCGCCTTTTCAAAATGCGCCAGTTCTTTGACCAGGCTGAATACCCCGGAGATATCGTCCACTGTCCCTTTTCGTATTTCAAATTGCATAGAATTTCATCTTTATTCCGACGTCCCAAAAAAGAATCCGATGTCCACGGAATCAGGGAAACAGATTTAATTTTCAAACTACCACCTACTCCCACCTTGGAGAACGCTTAATTATCGGAAAACAAATAACAGAAAAATTACCAATCGTCCCAATTCGATTCACATTTTTTATGGTTGCAGGAGTTACCAATGAAAAACACCGGTCAATGTATCTTGTTTCCAGCAAAAATCCCATCCCAGACCTGAGCATTCTGCTTGAAAACCCGATAAACTCCATTAAAATCTTGTGGTTTACCCGGCGTTCCTCCATGAAAAATGATCAGCGCTCGGAGTTTTCTTGAAAATCAAGATCATTCTTTGCTATAATAAATTAAAACCCTATATTTGCGCTCCATTAAAATGATCTAAGTCATGCAGGAAGTAAAGCTAACAGGAGAATTGAGATCTTCGCTCGGCAAAAAAAGTGCCCGAAATGTCCGTAACGAGGGAAGGATCCCAGCCGTATTGTACGGAGGCGAAGGAAACAATATCCATTTTTCACTTCATCCAAACGAGGTAAAGCACATCGTTTTTACTCCGTTATTTAAAACAGCGTCCCTGACTGTGGATGGAAAAGACTACCGTTGTGTAGTTAAAGACGTACAATTCCACCCGGTAACGGACGAAATAACCCACATGGATTTTCTGGAACTTCACAAAGGAGCCAAGATCAAGACCAATATTCCTTTGGTGAGTGTCGGAGAAGCACCGGGTACGAAGGAAGGAGGAAACCTTATCTTGAAAATGAGAACCATACTGATCAAAACCACCCCACAATATTTGGTCGACCAGTTGACCGTTGATGTGTCCGATTTGCACCTGGGGGGTACGAAAAGGATCAAGGATATCGACGTTCCGGAACATATTCAAATTCTCCATTCACCCAATACACCGATTGCATCGATTGAAGTTCCAAGAATTCTCAGAACGGCTACTACTGCTACGGATGTTGATGAGGAGGAGTTGGAAGAAGAGGAAGAGGAAGCTACTGAAGAAGCGGCTACTGAATAACAAAGAAAGAACCTATCAAATATAAAAAGGCTGTGTGGAAAGTTCCCATACAGCCTTTCTTGTTTTAGGAATTTTGTGGAATACACCGAAATATGTACTTTTAGTCCCTTTATTTTTTCACTCAAATCACAGTAAAAAACAGCAAATGATCAATCTTATCTTGTTTGGTCCTCCGGGCTCGGGAAAAGGAACACAAGCCAAAAAATTAGCCGAGAAATACAACATTCTCCACATCAGTACGGGCGATTTGTTTCGCAAGGAGATCGGCGATAAATCGGAACTCGGCCAGCTGGCGATGGAATACATCAACAAAGGCGAACTTGTCCCCGATTCGGTCACAATTGGTATGCTCAAAGCAGCGCTCGATCGACACGGATCCACTTTTGGAGTCATATACGATGGATTTCCCCGCACAGTAGACCAGGCCAGAGCATTGGACGTTTTACTTGAAGATGAACAGGACGAGATTGACCTGTTGATCTCCCTAAAAGTGGACGAAGAGGAGGTGGTCCAGCGCTTATTGAAACGCGGCGAAATGGATGGTCGGGTCGACGATCAAAATGAGGAAGTCATTCGCGACCGAATCGCGGTGTACAAAAACGAGACCCAACCAGTCTATGCATATTACGATGCGATGGATAAATCGATCACCATCAATGGAATGGGATCGATCGACGATATATTTGACCGATTAACCGAAACCATCGATCAGGTCATTGCAGAAAAATAACAACATCCATGGCCAATGAAAACTTTATTGATTATGTAAAAATATACATTCGAAGTGGCAAGGGCGGAGCCGGTTCGGTTCATTTCAGAAGGGAGAAATTTGTGCCCAAAGGTGGACCGGATGGTGGAGATGGGGGGCGCGGTGGCCATGTGATCGTAGAAGGCAATGACAACAAATGGACGCTGCTCCATTTGAAATATCGAAAGCATTTGCGGGCTGGCCATGGTCAGCCCGGGGGAGGCAACCACCGAACGGGAGCAGACGGTGAGGACATCGTTCTCGAAGTACCCCTGGGTACCATCGCCCGGGATGCCGACACCGGAGAAATCCTCGCCGAGATTAATCAGCCCGGGGAACGAACGATCATCGCCTACGGTGGTCGTGGAGGACAGGGCAACAGCCATTACAAAACTTCGACCAATCAGGCACCCAGGTACGCCCAGCCGGGAGAACCGTCTATTGAAAAAACCGTCATTCTGGAACTCAAATTACTGGCGGACGTAGGACTGGTCGGATTCCCCAACGCCGGAAAATCGACCCTGCTATCTGTGATTTCGGCTGCCGAACCGAAAATCGCGAATTACCCGTTCACCACCCTAACCCCCCAGCTCGGTATGGTCCAATACCGGGATGGACGCTCATTTGTCGTAGCTGATATTCCGGGCATTATTGAAGGAGCCAGCGAAGGGAAAGGGCTCGGCACCCGGTTTTTGCGGCACATCGAACGCAATGCCATTTTACTGTTCATTATTCCCAGTGATACCGATGACATCAACGAAGAGTATCGGGTTTTGCTCAACGAACTGGAAGCGTACAATCCGGAGTTATTGCACAAGCCGAGATTGATCGGAATTTCCAAATCAGACCTCATCGACCAGGAATTGAAAAAGCTTATAGCGGACAATCTCGACCTGGACAGTCCGTATCTTTTCTTTTCATCTGCCACAGAAGCAGGAATTCAGGAGTTAAAAGACAAACTCTGGCAAATGATGCAGAGGCCATCCGGAACGGCGAAGGCATTTGAAGAGGAAGAATAAGGCGTTCGTGCCTAAGAAAAAACTACAATATTTTTTGTACTAAGCATCCCACTCCTTCCTCGCAACCTCTTTTCATTCCGCACTCCGGCAGGATTAATCAATCCCGCTCTCAGCCAATTGTAGCCTTCGACAATATTCTCTCTATATTGTGCACAAGACTTCCCAACATTCTACGTCGTATATGCTTTCGTCATTCTCACAATTGAAATCGCCAGCCGACATAGTAATTCCGGGGCGGAGCCGCCTGAAAATACCGCCCACCAAAGGCATTGAGATCATTCCCCAGACTGTATTTTTGGTCGAGTACATTTCGAATGCCGACAAACACATCAGAACGGAGCTGGTTTGCAATCGTAAACCGGTAGCCTGCCTTGATCGACACATCCTGGTAAGCATCAGCGTAAACGGTATTGGCATCATTTAGCGGAATTTCACCTACAGCCTGAATGACCCCATTGAAATAAAGGTGATCTTTCCAATCCCATTGCACCCCAATATTGAGCGTGTTGCGCGGCACACCAGTCAATTGATTTCCCGAAAAATCCTTCTGCTCCCCATCTGACAATGTTTCGTATTGGTCAAAATAATACAGATTCAAAGAATGAGATAGATTCATCCGCAGCGAGTGAGAAGGAGCGGGGAAGTTTTGAAAATGACCTTCAAGGACGGTTTCCATACCATATTGATTCGTAGAGCCGGAATTCTCAAAGACCACCGTGCCACGGGGTGTAGATTGTTGTACGATGGTATTGGACAGATTGAAATAATATGCCGACCAGTCGTAAGAAAGACGGTTGCGCCAGAATCGCCCGCGGACTCCAACCTCATAGTTGATCCCGATCTCGGGCTTCAATCCCAGATTGATCGAACCCTCGTTGGTACGGACGTCCTCTATTGTAGGCGGGGAATACCCCATGGACACACTGGCGTGCCAACCAAATCCTGGCCAGGAGTGTGAAAAGCCCACGCGGGGAATCCAGACCGGGTCAAAGGTTTTAACAACCCGAAAAGCTGTATCCAATTGCGTATCCACGAGCCTGTTGATGTCGTACTTTAAAAAATTTCGGCTGATGCCCACGGTCAAAAAGGTGCTATCGCTGAAATTGTATTCCATCCGTCCAAACAACAGAAATTGATCCGATGCCAATTCATCGTCAAAATTTAGCGTGCCAGGTTTGCCGTAGTCATTCGTAAAATTCCGGGCTACATTGAATCCACTCTGATATTCTGCCCCAAGTGTGGCTTTGAGTCGATCTTCGGTAGCTGCAAAATAATAATCGAGCCGGGTACGACCACCAAAATCCGTCCGCAAATCTCTTTTATAGTCCAGGTTGAACGGGTGATCAAAAGGCGAAAAACTTCCGTACAGGGTCGTGGTATTTTGAAATTGATTGCGGATGTACCGATGGGTTAGACCTCCCATCAATAAATGTTGCCGCACACCAGCTTCCGCTTCCACACTCCCCAATGCGAACATACTCGAAGGCCGGGCCATCGCAGGATTATCCTCGTATTGTTGACGGGTAAGTCCGCCGGGGATCTTGTAATCCAACGCGGAATACAATAGGTGACTTTCGACAAAATGTCGGGAATTGAGTTTGTATTCGCCCGAGAATTCTCCTAACCATCGTTCAAAACTCGTGTTCTCCCGGTAACCCTCAGAGGCCTGACGCCCAATTTTGAATGATGTTCGATTATTGCCGGATTGGAACCCCATCTGCAGATCGATCTTGGCATACCCGTAAGAACCTCCCTGAACGCCTCCACGAAGCCCGCTAAAATGATCGTCCGGAGCTCTGCTGCTGATATTTATCACACCACCTGTTCCGGCGCCATAGACACTACCGGCAGGACCTTTAATCACTTCCAGGTGTTGCATATTGATGTT
>CALGAA010000145.1 GCA_937952445.1 uncultured Bacteroidota bacterium
CCTCGTCGGGGCGAATATGGGTTTGATACCTGGCCTGCCGACGCCCATGAAAAAGGAAGAATTGGTGGGGCCAACAATTGGGCCGGGATGGCGATTGATCCGCAAAATGAAATCCTTTTCGTCCCTACTGGATCTGCCTCTCCTGATTTTTACGGAGGCGATCGGGTGGGGCAAAATTTATTTGCTAATTCCATATTGGCCTTGAATGCCCGAACAGGGGAACGGATCTGGCATTTTCAGGTTGTCCATCACGACATATGGGACCGGGATTTACCTGCTCCACCCAATTTGGTGTCGATCCACCGGGAAGGTCGAGACATCCCGGCTGTAGCTCAGGTGACCAAATCGGGCCATGTATACGTACTCCATCGGTTGACCGGAGAACCTTTGTTTCCCGTGGAAGAGGTAGCGGTGCCGGCTTCGACCATCCCCGGAGAAGAGGCCTGGCCCACCCAGCCCATTCCTTCCCTTCCTGTACCATTTAGTCGTCAATCGATTACCGAAGAGGAAATCAACCCGTATTCAGCGGATCGGGATTCGTTGACTGATCTGTGGCGCCATTCCAATAAAGAGCTTTACACCCCGCTCAGCACCGAGCCCACTTTTATTTTGCCCGGTAGTCACGGAGGTGCGGAATGGGGAGGTGCTGCCGCAGACCGGGAAGGCACGCTTTATATTAATTCAAATGAAATGGCCGTGGTCTTCAGCTTGCGAAAAACGAATCGGCAGTCCGACGTTAATGCGGAATTGACGGGTTTGGAATTGTATCAGATACATTGCTCGACGTGCCATTTGCCCGATTGGCGGGGAGTTCCGGGAAGTGATTTTCCGCCATTGACTGACATCGGAAATCTTATGGATCGGGGAACTATCGCCACCATAATCGAGAATGGGAAAGGTCGGATGACGGGGTTCCCTCAATTGTCTGACAAAGAAAAAGATCGGATCATCGATTTCCTTCTGGATCAAACCGATCAATCTTCCGAACCCGCGATGGAAATGGAAGGCGATGAAAATGTGGAGTGGAAATTTAATGGGTACACCCGATTCCTGGATCGGGATGGTATGCCGGGGATATCGCCTCCGTGGGGTACGTTGACCGCGATCGATCTCAGTACAGGCATACACAAATGGCGGATTCCACTTGGGGATTATAAAATGCCTGACGGTACCGTCCTGGAAGGAGCCGGTACACCGACGTATGGAGGACCTCTGGTGACCGAAAACGGGTTGTTGTTTATCGCTTCGACGACGGATAATTATTTCCGGGCTCTGGATAAAGAAACCGGGGAAGAATTGTGGAAAACCAGACTGCCTTTTGCCGGTTTCGCGACACCGAGTACGTACATGATCGATGGAATTCAGTATATTTCCATTTCGTGCGGCGGAGGGAAGGCCAACGCACCGGAAGGCGATGCAATCGTGACTTTTGCCCTGGGAGATTAAGGTAGGACATATCCCCTGGAAGTACTGTGGCGGTACAGCATAGGATGAATTATTCTTTCATCATTTCATGAATATATTATATGAAATATCGAATTCTACCTTTTTTCTGGACTGGAGTTTTCTGCATGGCAGGGCTGTTGATATTATCCTCCGGAATTGCACAGGACCGGGAATATGTTCTTGTATGGGCGGACGAATTTGATCGGGATGGGCGACCTGATAGTTCCAATTGGATCTACGAACATGGATTTGTCCGAAATCAGGAAGACCAGTGGTATCAGGCCGAAAACGCCTGGATCGAAAACGGAAGGTTGATCATTGAAGCACGGCAGGAAACCCGTCCCAATCCCTGGTTTCAGCCGGAAAGTGAACACTGGACCCGAAGTCGATCGCATTATCATTATACCTCTGCGTGCCTTAAGACCAGGGGGAAACGAGCCTTCCAATACGGACGATTTGAAATGCGGGCGAAAATTGATGTCAGACCCGGGATGTGGCCAGCCTTCTGGACCCTTGGGGTAGAAGGGGAATGGCCATCTGGTGGGGAGTGCGATATAATGGAGTATTTCCGCGGGATGTTGCTCGCGAATTTTGCCTGGTGTTCTGAACGAAGGTATGTTCCGATATGGGATGATTCCCGGTTGCCGATCGATTCACTTGGTGAGGGCTGGGCTGATGAATTTCATGTTTGGCGTTTGGATTGGGATGAAAAGTCGATGAAAATTTACGTCGATGACCGATTGCTCAATGAAGTCGATTTGTCTGATACGGTCAACCGGGGTGATCATAAAAATCCGTTCCACCAACCCCATTATCTTTTGTTGAACCTGGCAATAGGAGGAGCGAATGGAGGAGATCCGTCGAAAACCGAGTTCCCTGCCCGTTTTGAAGTCGACTATGTTCGGGTTTATCAATGAGAACCTCACATCAATAGGTCGGACCTGGCGGATATGATTTTTCCCCAATCATTGGAGGGAATGTTTATTTACTCAAACGTCAATCGACCAAAAAATGCCGGTTGATGAAAACTTGGACGATCCGTATCGATGCGATTCCAGCTCAGAAAGTGGGGCGTTACGGTTTCATCTCCGCATTTGAAGAAATTGGCATTCATAACCTTCCCTTCCAGGTCCCGGATGTCATCGTGGGTCAAAATAGAAGCGGGTATTACGACGGTCAATTCCCATGAAATTTCCCCGTTTTTCATATCCAGCGGGTCAGTTCCAAGACTGGAATATGTGCGAACTTCCGACTCGATCACAGCAGGGTCCAGAAATTCCCGTTCCCGGACATTTTGCCCGTAAGCGAGATGCGTGGTTCCAATGGCATTAAATTCGAAATTGTAGTAGTGACCATTTTGCTGCGGGTCAATAAAAAATTCAACGCAACTATCGAGATGAGTGGAGCTGTTGGTTTGTGTTTTTCGGGCTAAAACGTGTTTTTCTGTTACGTAGAACGTCAACCAAATTTCCTGTCCTACATGACCAATCCTGAATTGAACCTTTGGTTTATAGGGGAAATCGGTCCAATTGATCTCATCTATGGTATGGAGAGGAACCTGTTGTTCCAGCACCTGATTGATGGATTCAATTTGTGGATGATCGGTCACGGATATTTTCGGTACTGTGATTTCTTTCATTGAATGATTTTGCGTGTTTTGAGTTGCCCCTGGATATGCAAAAAACATAAGGCATACCGGAAGGGCAAGAAAAAACCGGAAAGATAAAAATTTATCCATAGGGAGTGAATTTAAAACGAAACTGAAATGGGATGCCAGAACCCACTGTAACGCCCGGAGCTTTATTTCATCGAAATATGTTCTTCAATTAAACGCGTGCGTTCTGCTTTCAATTTTTCGCTAATGCCAATTTTGTATATATGCGGGAAATCGAATCGTTTGTACTCCTGAGGCAATTTTTCTAATTGCGCAAGATGATACGCCCGGGCATCCTGCCACGTGCCGCGTTGCCCAATACGGTGCCCGTTTTCCATCACTTTGTGAAGAAGCGGGACCATCTCAAATTTGTCCAGTTCAAGTTGTTTAATATCATCGATAGGATGGAACATTTTGTCTACTCGTTTCTCATCGGACAAAGTAATCGCATCAGCACCAAAAAAAGTCCCATCTTTCTGTAGTACTCTGAAAACTTGTTTTTGATGGGGCAAATTCATTTTGGCGATATTCTCCGAAAACTTGATCCTCGGTTTGCCCGCTGAATAGCACAGTTTGTAAACGCCATCCAGATTTGCGTCGGGATTTCCAGTGACCAAATTGGTGCCTACGCCGTATACATCAATCGGAGCTTCCTGGCTAATCAGGCTCCTGATGATGTATTCATCCAACTGATTTGATGCCGATATTTTCACGTAATCGAGCCCGGCTTCATCCAGCATTTTGCGTGATTCTTTGGCCAGATAAGCCAAATCTCCGCTATCGAGGCGAATCCCATACAATCTTTGACCCTGTTTTTCCATTTCCAATCCGACTTTGATGGCATTGGGGACACCACTTCGGAGGGTATTGTACGTATCAACCAGGAGGATGCAATTTTCCGGTCGATGTCTGGCAAAGGTTTGGAAGGCCCGTAATTCATCCTCATAGTTTTGGATAAACGAATGGGCCATAGTTCCCGAAACCGGAATGCCGTAATCTCGTCCTGCGATGGTATTGCTGGTTCCGTCAAATCCTCCCACCATACATGCCCGGCTGGCGGAATATCCGCCGAGCGCCTGGGCCCGACGAAGCCCAAAATCGAGCAGTAGCGCATCACCTGCAGCCAGGCGGATTCTACTGGCTTTGGTAGCGATCAGGGTTTGGAAATTCAGGATGTTTAGCAAAACGGTTTCCACGATCTGGGCTTCGATGATGGAACCCTTCACCATCAGAATTGGGCGAGTAGGAAATACCAGGTCACCTTCCCGACTGGCATAAATTTCTCCCCTAAATCGAAAACCCTTCAGGTATTCCAAAAACCTGGGATCCAGACCCTGGTCTTTTAGAAATTGAATATCTTCTTCGTTAAACCGCAGGTTTTGCACGACCTCAAGAGCTTCCTCCAGTCCGGCGAAAACAGCATATCCTCCTTCGAAGGGCAAATCGCGGAAATGATAATCAAATATGGCAGTGTTTTCCTCTTGTCCATCCAGGTAATAAACCTGAGCCATGGTCAACTGATATTGATCGGTGTACGTGCCGGAGAGGTGTAGGTCAAATAAGCTCATTAGTATGGGTTTTGTCCAATAAAATGGATTCTCCGCATCAAATGTATTAAAAATCTGTGGTGCTGATGGGATTTGTTACCTTTCTCTTTTCCACCCTGTGTTTCATGTCATTGGAAGGGTGATATTATGGTTGTGTCCACCGATTACTGAGCGCACGAAAACAGTGTCCCGAATTGTTTTGGGTTTCCTCCGTGGCCGAATTCTGGTATTCGGTCATGAATAGTTCGGCGGATGACCAAACCGTCTGGATCATTCCCATGTATTTCGAAGACATTTCCGGGGTGGAATTTGCAATCAATTGACGGGTCATGGCGTCTTGTTGCAAGGCAATTTCCGGGTTTCGCCAGGGACAGGTCAGCACCCTGAATCCCCGGGCTGCAAACAATACCGCAGTAGGGTCAGCGCGTTCGTAATGCCAGTCACAAATCACAACCTCTTTGTTTATCCTGTCTATAGCCTGCCACGTATTGTTGTAGCTGCCTTCCCAAAGACCGATGCCCGTCGTCCGTCCATCGATGAGTCTGTCTCCCCACATCCACAATTCCTTTCCCTGCTGATTCAGATGATGATGGATACGATTGACTTCATTGGCAAAAAGGACGGCCGGATCAAAGCCGTGGCATCTGCTGCAGTTTTCATGGCCGATGTAAAAAACCTCATCCAGCCCCGCGTGGAAAGCGTCACTTTCAAAAACCTCTGTAATTTCATCGACCAGGTCCCATATCACAGCATGTACATCCGGGTGTCTCGTGCAATAGCTTTTGCAATACAATCCATCTTCGTTGGGCCAAACGTACTTTTCAGGAAGCTGTATATCGGGTGTCTCATCAAATTCGGGGTAAACCTCCAGTAATTTACCGAGGTTGGAATGCCAGGACTGGTGACCCAGCAAATTTATCTGTGGGATGAGCCGGATTCCATGATTGCGACAGGAAGTGACAAGTTGTTTCACCTGTTCCTTACTCAGTGCATTCGAACTGATAAGTTCAGGTCGTGATTCGTATTGATATCGAAAATCGATTCTGAGAATCAATGTATTTACACCGGCCGGCGCCAGTTCCTGTTCGATGAAGGTTGCAAAGTTTTCAACCGTCGTGTTTGAAGGAGCTGCGATGCATAAGCCTCTTACCGGATATGGTGATTGGGTATACATTGGGCCAACCATTAATAGAACCAGGAAAATTAGTGTTGTTGTAATCGGTCTGTGACTCATCGCATGAAGTTGGTCGTGATTAAAATATTTTCTTTGCCTATGGACCGCGGAATTTGGGCTAGATTTCGTTTTATGGCCAGGGCTTGGAACTCGTGGAAGTCTTTATCAATCGCATATCTCTCCCCCGACGGTGAATCAATCTCACCAGAGTCGATGCGAATTGGTTGACTATAAATATACAAACCAATCGTGGCATTCTGCAACAATTTTTCTTGATCTCACAATTGAAGACACAGGGTCGAAGAGCCCTATCTAAAAAGGATTCTGTCGTTGGTAGACAGAGAAAATCGGTGTATTGGGGCATAAGAAATTATGAAAGTGAGCAGTAATTCCAAATTAAATTATATGTATGATAATATGTGTAGAAATTATGTGAGTTAAATAGCTGTTTTTAAAAATTAAGGCAATTTTTATCTAACGCTTTTAAAGTAATGAGTGCCCATCTTATTTGGATAATGCTTTGAAAATCCGTATATACCCTATTGACGCCTCAAAAGAAAGTGGCGTGTGTCTTATTTACGGATTTATGATCTACTACTCCCCACAGGAAACTTAATCGTTTATTAAAACCACCGTCACCATTGGTTTTTGGTGGTTTTAGGATATTCAAAACGGTGTTGCTATTCTTCAAAAGTCAAAATTATTTTTAAAATATCTCAAAACGGACTACGTGTTCGGGCGGGATTTTTTGTCAACAGGGGCAAAGGATGAATACTCTGAGCCAAAAACAGGTGAATTGATCAGACAAAATGGCAACAGAAAAAAGAGAAATAAGAATTGAAAAAACGAATCCGAAGCTAAAAAAAGCTCCGGATGGTGTTTCATCTTCTTACGAAGAGTCGGGTAGGCACATTAATCGTTTAAAAGACAAGGAATATTTTTTGCGAAAGGCGTTTGAAGAAGATGAGTGGGAAGGTTGCTCGCTGGTTTTCAGGCATTATTACAACGCGATGTGTAGTCACGCGGTGCGTTTTGTCTATTCCAAAATGTATGCGGAAGATATTGTGTCCGAGGTTTTTACGGAGTTTTGGCAAAAGAAACATTTCAGAAACATCCAAACCACGTTTCAGACTTACCTCTTCCGGGCGGTGCGGAATCGATCGCTGAATTTTATCCGGAAAGAGTTTGGTCGGCCCATTCAATCCATTCCCGAAGATTTGTTGTTGTCGAAGTCAATTCAGGCTGATGAGCAGTTGATGTACGAGCATTTTTATCAAAAAGTCCAGGACGGTATTGAATCGCTTCCGCCGAAGTGTAAGAAAGTATTTCTGATGAGTCGATATGAAGGTAAATCACTTCGGGAAATAGCGCAGTTACAGAACATATCGGTGAGGACCGCAGAAACACATATCAGTAAGGCACTCAAAATGATGCGGGATGTATTGGATTTTACTGATGAAAAATAAAGGAAATTTTTACCGCCAGGAATTAGCCAGCCAATGAAACAGAAATCAATAGACCGAAAACATTTATACCGATATTTTGCTGGTCGGGCAACCATTCTCGAGCAAGCTGAAATAGAGCAGTGGCTGAAGAATGGGGAGAATTATGAAGAATTTTTTGATGCGCTCTGCGAATGGGAAATCTCCAATCCACAATATCAG
>CALGAA010000146.1 GCA_937952445.1 uncultured Bacteroidota bacterium
AGATGCGGCTACACCGTAGAGATCGAAGTCGCTCAAATCCACGCTGGCACCTCCGCCCCGTACGACGACGATGACGTCAAATTCGTCTTGCCGGTCTTCAATCGCGCGGATGGCTTGCTGAAATTGTTCCTCTACTTTCGACCCTTGCATCGCAGAAGGGAATAGCTCCCAGGAAAACCGGTATCCGTGAACGTTCTGCTCGAGTTGATGAACAAAATCCTGAAATCCGGCTGCGGAGGCCGAACTAATCACGGCGATTTTTTCGATCACGAGCGGCAATTGCAGGGATTTGTTCCGATCAAACAATTGCTCCTTTTGAAGACGTTCGATCGTTTTCTTCTTTTCCAGAAACAAATATCCCTCGGTGTAGGCCGGATCAAAATCCTGCACCTGTAGAGAATAGCCGTACTGGGGATGAAACTCGACCTGGCAAAGCATTTTTACTTTGTTGCCGGTTTTGATGACCTGTTCAAAAGCTGCGCCATACTTGTGTTTGAGCGCAGCTGCTTTATTTCGCCACAGTGTAGCGGAAGCTTTGGCCATGATCTGACCGGCCGGGTTTTTGTCAATAATCGTCATATAGACGTGCCCGCTGTGAACCCGGCTTTCTGAAATTTCCGCTTCGATCCAAACGGATTCCTCAAAATTCAGATAAAATACCCGCTGTATGAACTGATGTAACTCATATAAAGTCAGGTGTTTCATCACGGGAATTTCATCTTACTGAAGTGCTTTCTGTACCGCTTCGGCTGCTTCCTCGAGTAAAATCGCTGAAGTGACTTTGAGCCCGCTTTCATCGATGATTTTTTTACCGAGTTCCGCATTGGTGCCCTGGAGTCGAACGATGATGGGTACGTTGATATCGATGTTACCGGCAGCTTCCACCACGCCTTTGGCTACCCGGTCGCACCGGACGATTCCCCCAAATATATTTATCAAAATAGCTTTGACATTTTCATCCTGCAGAATAATTCTAAAGGCCTGTTCAACGCGGGCAGCATCCGCTGTTCCTCCTACGTCCAGGAAGTTGGCCGGCTCCCCTCCGTACAGTTTGATCATGTCCATGGTCGCCATAGCCAATCCAGCTCCGTTGACCATGCATCCAACGTTTCCGTCGAGCTTGACGTAGCTCAATCCATATTTTTTCGCTTCCACTTCGGTCGGATCTTCCTCGCTTTCGTCGCGCATTTCGGCGATATCTTTATGTCGGTACAGGGCGTTGTCGTCGATCGTGACCTTGCAGTCGACAGCCAAAATGCGATCATCACCCGTTTTGAGGCACGGGTTGATTTCAAAGAGAGAGGCATCGCTCGCGGTATAAGCGCGATAGAGGTTCTGCACAAATTTGGTCATCTCCTTAAAAGCCTGGCCGGACAATCCCAGATTGAAAGCAATTTTGCGTTGCTGGTAAGGGAGAAGCCCAACTTCCGGATCGATGAATTCTTTGAATACCTTTTCCGGTGTTTCCTCGGCGACCGTTTCGATATCCATACCACCTTCGGTAGAATAAATGATCACGTTCCGATTGCGCTCCCGGTCGGTCAGAATGGAAATATACATTTCTTCGTTGGCGTCAAAATCAGGCGCATAGACATCCTCTGCCACCAGAATTTTCTGAACCAGTTTCCCTTCGCCTTCCAATCCACCGGGCGTTTGGGGTGTTTTGAGCATCATGCCCAGGATTTGGTTCGCTACCTCCTGGTATTCCTCCTGGTTTTTGGCCAGTTTTACACCGCCGCCTTTTCCACGTCCTCCAGCATGGATTTGAGCCTTGACCACGACGAAATCCGTTCCGGTTTCTTCGCGAAGCTGACTATACGCCTCATCCAATTTATCTTTATTTTCCACAACAATGCCCTCCTGGACATTCACTCCAAACTGTTTGAGGAGCTGCTTTCCCTGGTATTCGTGTAAATTCATATTTGTATTTAAAATATTTGGTTGAAATGCAAAAGTAATAAATTTAATCAGACGGGATTACTGGACCATCAGTTTTTGCGTCACAACATTTTTACCATCTGAAATATGCAGAACGTACATCCCCGCCACCAGGTTGGCTGTAGAAAGAGCGGACTTGGATTCCCCGAAGATGTGTTGGTGCGACATGGAAAGTTGCTGGCCGTTGAGGTTGTAAAGAGACAATTGAAGATCACGGGGAGTGGTGAAGTTATAGGTGAGTTGGATGTGGGATTCACCGGCCTGGATGATATTGGGAAAGACCATGATCTGGTCGCCCCCCGGCAGCAGATGAGTATTGGATTTGATTTGGGGAGTGAACGACGATTCTTTGCTGGGCTCGAGGCAAAAAGTGAAACCATTTTTAGGGAATACCCGCCAGTAGTACCGGATTTCGGGCCTCAAATCCGCCGCCGGAATACTCAGTTTGGTGTCGGTGGTGGTATAGGTCAGCAATTTGTTGTCCTTCTCAAACAGCACTCCGGAAAGGATGGACAATTGAACGATATATTCCTCCGCATCTGGTAAAGGTTCCCATTCCAATTCCACTTCATTGATGTCCACATCGGCCTGGAAAGTCGGCCGGACAGTTTTAATATCGCCGCCACGGACAATATCCGGGGCGACAAATTTGTATTTTCTGCTGCTGTAGCGGGTATCGAGGGTATGGTACATGCGATCGACCTGTTCGGGGGTGAACATGTTCTGACAGCGGTCGAGCGCATAGGACATAAAATTGGTCCCATCGATGTAAAACTCCTCCCCTTTGGGATCGAGGTAGGAGACGGAGCTCAGGCCATTGCGATCACAGCTCCACCGTTCCGAAATATAATCCGGTGGGGTGTCACAAAAACCGTCTCCGGATACCATGCAGTTGGATCCGTCCACGGTTTCCACGTAGAGGGTGTCCCGCCCCCTGATGCTCAGGTACCTGGGCACATTTGTCTTGTCGTAAGCTTTTTGTTCCCAACCCTGGAAGGTATGCGGTAATCCGAAGAAATGCCCCATTTCGTGGGTCAGCGCGTGGGTGCCCCCGATGAAGCAATTTTTGGCGAGGGCCACCGCTTCGTTGGCCGGACTAAAGTATCCGCAGGTTCCGTTGGGGTTATCGACGATGTATATGTTAAATGCCCCGGTAACGTTGTGATTTCGCATCATCCGGTAGCCGTTGGATTGGTTGTGGTTGAAATAATCGTCGTTGTTGATGTCTTTGACGGGGTTTTTAAGGTAAAACTGGATTCCGTAATCGTAAAAATCGTCGTTGAGGGTACACAGGCCTCGCATCATTTGAATATCATTGAGGCGTCCTTCGCCGTTTGACCGGGCTACGGAAAAAATCTGAATCGGGTAATAGCTGATGGTGTTGCGGCGAATGGTCGGTTTCGCTTCGACTCTGGTGATGTTTTCGATGTAGGCGGTGAGATCCGGAGTCCCACAAAAATCGCCTTCGGTATTTTGGCTAAATGCAATTTGCCCGACAAAGACTTTCAGGATTAGTATATTTATTATTACTTTGCCTGCCGAAAAAATATGACTACTGGTGCCGTACATGTTAGCCAAAAATACAAAAAATTATTGTTCAAACTATAACTTCATTATTAATAAGTTGTTTTACCAAAACCCATAAATCTATATCATATGAGCAAAGTAACCGTTGTAGGAGCAGGAAACGTTGGTGCGACCGTAGCCAATGTGTTGGCCAGTAAGGATCTGGTCAACGAAATCGTATTGCTGGACATCCAGGGCGATTTGGCACGGGGAAAGGCGCTGGATACCTGGCAACAGTCACCCATCGAGTCATTCAGTACCCGGATTTCGGGCACGGATGATTACAAAGATACAGCCGGATCGGACATCGTGATTATCACGGCCGGTGTTCCGCGCAAGCCTGGGATGAGCCGGGACGATTTGATCTCC
>CALGAA010000147.1 GCA_937952445.1 uncultured Bacteroidota bacterium
ATTCGGGACGAGGTTCCTGCTATGCGTGGAGGGGAGGCGGTTGAAAGATCGAGAAAAGAACTGACCTTTGGGTCGGTGCTGGGAGCGGTCATCATGGCTCCTGTGCTGGAAACCTTAATATTCCAAAAATTACCCATCGATTTTTTCAGGGACAGCTATGAAAAAGACGGACCATTGATCCTCATTTCAGCCATACCGTTTGGACTAATACACATCCTCAATGACTTTTACATCAGGGACTTTTTCTATACTTTTTGTACAGGCATTCTGTACGCCTACGCCTATACTGTAGCCACCAAACGCAAAGATATGAACGCCTACCTGGCGGTCGTATTGATCCATGCGGGGTATAATGCCTGTGTGCTAATTATCCAACAGTTGTTAAGTTAGAAAAAACTGCACGAATATCCCTCCAACTCTCCATCCCCTCAGAGCGTTCATTTGGCTCACAGGAAATCTCAGGCAATTTGAATTGTTATGCGATTTAACCGATGAGATGGCAACCGTCTGACAGTCTTGCGCCATTTTTAATTATTCTCCCAGGTAAACCTTTTCGAAATAAACGCCAGGACCTCAGGGAGAGAAGAACGCCAATATTGCCAGTTGTGACCACCATCGCGCACCCTATATTGATGCGGTATTTCTCTTTTCCGCATGGCAATATGAACCAATGCATTTCCTTCGTATAAGAAATCATCATCCCCGCAATCGATATACCACTGCACAGATCTCAGTTTCTCCAAATCCCCTTCTTCCATCTGTGCCAGTACGCTGCGCTCTTTATAATATTGCCATTTCTCCTCCTCCGATGTATTGCTCACCCCTCGCCTTTCAAAAATACGATTCACATCCTCCAAACGCACGGGTCCGGTCGAGGCACTCATCGGACACGATGAATCAAACAAATCCGGTCTTTGAATGGCATACAAGAAAGCTCCTCCTCCACCCATCGACAATCCAGCCACAGCCCGATATCGTTTTTCCGACCGTATGCGGTAGGTTTTTTCGATATAAGGCATGAACTCCTCGAAGAAAAAATCCTCGTAATTCCAACTGCCATCAGGGTTGTTAAAATACCCTCGCTGACCGGTTTGAGCATCGGGCATAACGATAACCATCGCAGTAGATTTTCCGTCGGCGATGGCCCTATCGGCAATTTGTTTGACCTCCCCCTTTTGCACCCAACCCGTCTGATCATCACCCGCACCATGCAGCAGATACAAAACTGGATAACTCCTTTGTGAAGTCTCATAGTCGGGTGGCAAATAAATGGCGTACTTCCGCTCCATATTCAATATTTCACTGACCATGGTTTTGTTGTCGAATACAGTACCCGTTTGAGTAAAT
The DNA here is from genome assembly GCA_937952445.1 of uncultured Bacteroidota bacterium. Taxonomy (GTDB): domain Bacteria; phylum Bacteroidota; class Bacteroidia; order Chitinophagales; family Saprospiraceae; genus Membranihabitans. The sequence goes on from CALGAA010000147.1 coordinate 1,348, forward strand.
CCAGCCATAGGAAGCAAAACTAACAATAAAATACACTTCACAAAACGCGGGGATAAGACAAGGTTCATTTTACATCGTTTTAAATTATTAAAAAATTCTTTTTAATCTTCACCGATGGCGCGCAATACCTTTTCCAATCCGGCCATTTCGATCAACAACCCCTGCCGGGCATCACGCTTGTGATCGTGATTGATGATGCCTATTGGCCCCCGGTAATCACTTTCCAATACCAAACGAATCATGTCATATTCCGCATCTCCCTCCCCGATTCCATAGAATTCAATTGAATCTGAACTTTTTATTCCTGCCAGATTCAAAGCCATCAAATGCGGAACCAGCAAAGGGAAAAATTCGGCAAACCGCTCGTGATGGCCCACCGCATGATGAAAATTGTACACCAGCCCTACATTATCCCGGTTGAGTTGGTCGATGATCTTCACCTGGTTTTCCGGCTCGCCCAACCAGCCCCTGTGATTGTACACGCCGATTTGACATTGAGCACGCTCCGCCCGATCCGCCAGATAAGCCAGAATTTCCACCACCTTTTCCACTTTTTGTTCGGTATCTATGGCCCGAAATTCTTCGGTCTCTACGATATAAGTCCAAAGCTGCGTATTGACGTCGTTCCGCTCCACGAAATCAAATACCCTTTCCACCGTAGGATCGCCCGCCGGATCAAGGCCGGTGACCATCCAAAATGCCTGCAGCTTTATCCCATGGTTATTCAAGGCCTCCCATTCTTCATCAAATGTAGGGATGTGCTGTTCCCGCCAGTCATAGGCCAGCATGGTAATGCCCATATCCCGTAACATCTTAGCTCTTTCCTCAGGGCCTCGCTCCATAGCATCATACGGCACAATACACCAGGCGAGTATGTTGTCACGGGCAAACAGATCATTCTTATCCTGCAATGGATTTGCCCCTTGTTGGCAGGCCCCGATGAGCATGGCCACGCAAAAGGTCAAAAATCCATTTCTCCAGCTTTCGTAATTCATATCACTATCTATTATTCGGGGACTATCTGCCATTGAATGGTTTCCAATACCTCTTTCATCTCCTTCATCTGGAACATCTCCCAGGGCACCTGACCAGGCAATGCAGCCGGATATTTTTTCAGGTAAGATAAAGTATAAATGCTTTCCATGATGTCCAGTATCGGGGGATACTCGTAAAATAACCATTTTTGATGGTTTTTCCCATCTTTATCTTTGTACCGGATATCTATGGTAGCCGGTGCCTGAATATGAATTCGCCCCTGTTCGTCCGTTTGAAAGTGTCCGATCTTCTCATCCACATTCCACACATCGACCGGATAATGGGAAAGGGGAGTACCATCCGACCCTGAAAATACCATCGTAATATCAGATATCACCAGAGCCGGAGGCGTCCAGTCAGGACCATTGAAAAAAACAGGTGCGGTAAGGAGCCACCCAGGATGAAGGTATTAAATCACCCGCGCGGTGTGTTCGCAAGGAAATAGTGCATATGTCATTAATAATCGGGCAATTTAGTCAAATATTCGCATGCTAATTATATAGATCCGTATTTTAAACTATGAATACACCATGATTCTGAAAAAAATTTGCCGTTAACACCATGTTATATTTTAAAAATACATCAATACATAATTTTTCCTTGTATATCCTAAGATGACCCATTCACTAAAAAGGACTATCGAAATTTCGGAATTATATTTTCATTTATTTGTAAATATATTTTATATATATTATTATTATGTTTTTTACTCCATACATCTTCTCTCATTCTGATTTAAATATAAATATGATAGCTATAATTATACACCACAGATCCTTTTAAGGCGACACACCCACCAAACATGACTTCAAATAACTGCACTCATCTGTTTATCAACATATTATTAATTAATATTTTTGCTATGTTACCCACATCTTTAAAACGATAGATGTTTCTTAATTTTTATATAGTTCAATACTATGCTATGTTAATACAAAATTTTATTTTAGACACGAAAAGTAATTTCTCACCCTATTAAGTTTGTGACTTATGAAAAGATTTTTACTCAATCAGAGGCCCGGCCTTACACCGAGGCTAAGGAAAAGGCTGTATCGGATACAGGCCACCACATTGATCATTTGCTGTTGTGCCATTCAAGCATTGGCACAGTCTGGCATCACCGTTTCCGGCTCCGTATTGGATCCCGAATCCACTCCGTTGATCGGAGCCACCGTATTGGAGAAAGGGACGGACAACGGCACATCCACAGATTTTGATGGTCAGTTCACCCTTGAAAATGTCAGCGAAGACGGGATCCTGGTCATCTCCTATGTGGGATATAACGCTCTGGAAGTTCCCGTGTCCGGACAAAATGAAATTTCCATCGTCCTAACCCCCAATTCCCAACTACTGGATGAAGTGGTGATCGTCGCATACGGTTCGGTCAGGAGGTCCGATTTTACCGGTTCAGCCGTCACCATGTCGGCCAAGGATCTGGACAAACGCCCCATTTCCAACCCACTGGTCGCTCTCCAGGGTTCGGGACCCG
>CALGAA010000148.1 GCA_937952445.1 uncultured Bacteroidota bacterium
GGAAAGCCATTATGAGGTCTTGTTTGCTGATATCAACGGCTGGGTAGGTCACGAATTGATTTTGGATCTGCGTCCATTTAAATCTGTTGGTATCCAGGCGGAGGATGTCGCCAAACGGTTGATCGATTATGGGTTTCATGCACCGACCTTGTCGTTTCCGGTGCCGGGTACGCTGATGATCGAACCCACGGAAAGTGAGGATAAGGCCGAATTGGATCGTTTTTGTGAAGCAATGATTCAGATCAGGAAAGAAATCGAAGAGATCGAACAAGGGGATTATCCACAAGACAATAATGTACTTGTCAATGCACCTCATCCTTTGTATGTGGCTACTGCTGACGAATGGGATTTTCCATATTCCCGTTCCAAGGCCCTGTACCCGGTCGAAGGGTTGTTAGAACGTTCAAAGTTTTTCTGTCCGGTTGCGAGAGTGGACAACGCCTACGGGGATCGGAATCTGATTTGTACCTGTCCGCCAGTCGAAAATTACCAATGACGGATGTAGGCATACGAATTAAAAAAATTAACATATAATCCCGGGTTTTTCCCCTACATTTTACTATATTAACCACCAATAGATATTGCATCCACTGGGCTCTCAACCGGTTAAAGCAGGCTCATTTTTAGGGCTCTGATGATACTCGGATTTTTAAGACTTTTATTTCGCGATGCAATATACCATATAGTAATATATGGCGTTTTTAGTTTGGAGATCAATTATAATAATAGGGAATTTTAGTTTGGTTTGACCAAATTAAGTATTATTATTTGATTTAAAACTTAAAATATATGGATAAGTTTCTTGGTAAGTGGAAAATGTTACCAGAGCGATCGAAAATTGAGCACGAGCCCCAAAAAAAAGATAATATTTACACCATCCAGCAAGTCCGCAGTAATTTAATGATGATCCATTCCGAATGGCACACTGTGGACAATAAGACCGGATTTTTGGGGTATACCATTCATCCCGACGGAATCCCAAGGGAGGCCTCTGACGGAGATTGGAAGTACGTCACGAAAGTTCGCGGTCACAACATGATGACCACCAGTAAGATCAAAGATGATCAAATCAAAGCGCTGGAGATTCGTGAGGTGTTGGAATCCGGAGAATTGAAAGTGACGCAAATCGAGATCGATGAATCCGGACAACAAGTGAAGAGCACCATCTTCTATCGTAAGGTGGATTCGACGGGGTGAGACAGAGATTGGGAGTGGTTGCAGTGGTCGCGGTATGAGAGGTGCGAGGGTGGGTGAGGGAGGTGTGATCAGTTGCTCAGATTATAAGGTGCTTATTGGCGCTAAGAAATGAGCAATAGGTTTTACTGATGAAATACCGGTATTATAGCGGAATATCGGCTTTCTGATCGACCTGTGAGGTTGATTTTTTCCGATTGAGGCCTTCAGATAGGTCGCTGACTCAACTTTCCTGGAAATGACCTAATAGGGCTACGTGTGGAACATAAAATGGTCTCTGTGCTTCTTTTGCTGAAAAAAGAAACCAAAAAAGCAGCCCTCTGGAATATACAGGACCAATGAGAGTTAATAAAAACCCACAAAAATTAGATGCATTTATGAGGGATGTATGTTCCCCCACGAACTTGTTGTCCTTTCTTTGAAAATCCAGACCATAGCAACTACCTAAGATTTAATAATACAGGACCATACGTATTTCTTAGCATTATGAGCTAAATAGTCAGTCTCATCAGGGTTTTACTTACTGATTTTGTTGGGCTGGCTCATGCATATTCCCCGCTTTATGGGAGCAAATCCTCAAGTGCATTTTCCCACTCAGGGAAGGGTAGAGGTGGCGAAAAAAATGCCGAAATCTTCATTCTTATTTGTGAAACAACATCTCACTATTTTTAGTATATCGTCTCTGCAATTTTGCGGATAGTCCTGGAATCTCCCATCGTGTAATAATGAATGCAAGGAACCCCGGCGGCTTTCAATTCCCTGGATTGCTGGATACACCATTCAATACCGACTTGCTTGACCTTCTTGGGGTCGTCCTTCACCTTTAGGACTTCTTTGGACAAGTCTTCGGGGATATTGACGTGGAAAAACCGCGGAATAGAAGTGAGTTGATACAATTTGGTTAACGGCTTCAAGCCCGGTACGATGGGAACGTTTATACCTCTGTCCCGACACAATTGGACATAATTGAAAAAGGCAGAATTGTCAAAAAACATTTGTGTAACAATATAATCGCCTCCTGCTTCGATCTTATCTTTCGTGAATTCCAAATCGGTAGCGATGTTGGGAGCTTCAAAATGTTTTTCCGGATATCCGGCGACTCCGATGCAAAAATTCGTCTTTTGCCCGTTTTCAATGTTGTCATCCAGATAAACTCCCCTGTTCATATTCTTGATCTGTCGAACCAAATCTATAGCGTAGTCATGGCCTCCCGGAGTTGGGGAAAACGAAGTTTCGAAAGTTCGCGCGTCTCCCCTTAAAGCCAGCACATTTTTTATACTCAGAAAATTAAGATCGATCAGGACATCCTCCGTCTCTTCCCTGGTAAAGCCCCCACAGAGAAGATGTGGTACAGATTCGACCCCGTATCGGTGCATGATAGCTGTGCAGATACCTACGGTGCCTGGACGTTTGCGGATAGATGTTTTTTCATAATAGCCATTTTTATTCGCCTTGTATACGTATTCCTCCCGATGATATGTGACGTCGATAAAGGGAGGTTTGAATTCCATCAATGGATCCAGCGTCTTAAAAATGGACTTGATTCCTCCACCCTTAATGGGAGGTAGTACTTCAAACGAGATCAAGGTCTGATCTCCTGCTTTTTCGAAATAATCGGTTACTTTCATTTTTCTCTTTCCATTTTTGGACGGCAGCCCGATCGATGCCAGGCCCTGTAATTTTTGAAATGCAAATATATAGAATGTCCTACAGGAATAACAAAAGAAGTTTGAGAGGTCAGGTAATTTCGATTTTACCCTCAGATTTAAAAGCTTCCCGGCTGGGCGAGACGCTGACAATTTAAAGAAAAATGGTGATCGTCGGCCAGGAAATCAGTCTCCTGCTCTCTTTTTGAAATCTCCGTCCCGAAGGGCTTTTATAAACTTGGCCCAGGCCAGAGGACTGAAAATGTTTTGAGGTGGAGTCTGTCCGATATACTGATAAGACCTGGCCTGTTGCTGGAGATAAAATGTCGAAGTTTCTGAACCACTTCGGGGTAAAATATCCCGTAGGGCTTCCAGTTTTTCGGGAGATAGATTTTCTGCGGCGAGATCCTCCAAACCTTCGTTGGGAACTTCAAGAGCCAAAAACTCTTCTTTAAAATGTTCCCTGCTCGGCCATGGATAAATCGTTGCCTGAGGCAATATGATGCTATCCTGAGACAGTAGTTGAACGATGCTGTACCGATTGGTAGAGAGCGTATCTGGGATGGTAAATTCCACTTTTTTGAACCCGATCGCGGAAAATTCGATGATGTCTCCCTGTCGGGCTACGATGGAGAAAAATCCGTCCAGATTGGAGTAGGTGCCCCGCCCAGAGGCCGGTATGTAAATGTTCGCAAAAGGAATAGGGGCAATGGTGTCCTGGCCCTGTTCACCGACGACGACTCCGGAAAATTGCACGAGGGTACTGTCGCTCAGGTTTTGACTACCCGTCGAAACCGTATTCTGGGCCATTGAATTCGAAGGAAGCAATCCCCAAATAATAAGTGCAATTCCGATGGCAATATATCTCATATCGGTGGTATAAATTTCCCTTTACTTCATTTCATAACGAAAGATACTGAAAACGTTTCAATATCCCTCCCTGTATTTAACCAGGAATTAACGAACATGTTTACTTCAACCCGCGATCATTTCCGCTCGCCCTCGTTACACGGTGCCTTCGCCGGTGCGGGGAACGATCCGCCCGGGATGAATTGTGGAGGAAAATATGAAAAAAATGGGAGTTTCCCGAAATAGAGCCCGCTAATCTTTTTGCGATTTTGTCTTTTGCCTTATTTTTTTTCCTTTGGTTGATTTTCCAGGTCGAGTGCAATATTGAGCACTTCAATCATATCTGAAACATAGTGAAAAGTCAGTCCTTCCAGGTATTGATCCTCGATTTCTTTGACGTTTTTCTCGTTTTTCTCACAAAGAATGATGTCTTTAATTCCCGATCGCTTGGCCGCCAGAACTTTTTCCTTTATACCTCCCACGGGCAAAACTTTACCTCTCAGTGTGATTTCTCCGGTCATAGCCAGGAACGGTCGTACCGGAATATTGCGGAACAAGGAAACGAGCGAAGTCAACATAGTAATTCCCGCTGATGGTCCATCTTTGGGTATGGCTCCTTCCGGAACGTGAATATGAATATCCTTCTCCGCAAAAATGGAAGGATCGAGTCCCAAATCAGTCGCTTTTGCTTTGATAAAAGACAGTGCCGTCGCCGCCGATTCTTTCATCACATCTCCCAAATTACCGGTTAGGGTCAATTTCCCTTTCCCTTCGCTGGCGGAGGATTCGATAAACAAAATATCACCCCCGACAGAAGTCCACGCCAGTCCTACGGCTACACCGGGGAATTGGGTTTCCTGATACACATCATTGCTAAACCGACCCGGCCCCAGGATATCTTCCAGATCTTTGACTCCGATAGTCACGGATTTCGCATCCTCCAGGGCGATTTCCTTTGCAGCGTGTCGCATGAGAGCTGCTATCTCTCTGTTGAGGTTTCGCACTCCGGATTCCCGGGTATATTCGCGAATGACCGTCTTTAAAGTCGCATCGCTGATCCGGACATGTTTTGCTTTGAGGCCGTGTTCCTTTCGCTGGTCTGGAACGAGGTGTTTTTTCGCTATCTGCAATTTTTCCTCCTCCGAATATCCATTGACCTGGATGATCTCCATCCGGTCGCGAAGCGCGGGTTGAATTCCATTCAGTGTGTTGGCGGTAGCGATAAACATAACCTTGGACAAATCGTACTCGGTTTCGAGGTAATTGTCGTAGAAGGAGTGATTTTGAGCAGGATCCAGGACTTCCAGTAATGCCGAAGATGGATCACCCCGAAAATCGCTTCCTATTTTATCGATCTCGTCCAGAATAAATACCGGATTGGACGATTGTGCCTTTTTCAAAGATTGGATGATCCGACCTGGCATAGCTCCGATGTACGTTTTCCGGTGTCCCCGGATTTCGGATTCATCGTGCAGTCCCCCCAGTGACATCCGAATATATTTTCGGTTGATCGCTCGCGCCACGCTCTCACCAAGGGATGTCTTACCGACGCCTGGAGGTCCTACCAGACACAATATGGGCGCTTTCATGTCACCCTTTAATTTGAGAACAGCCAAATGTTCGATGATCCGTTCCTTGATTTTGTCCAGACCATAATGATCGGCATCGAGCACCCTTCGTACACTTTTGAGGTCGAAGTTGTCCGCCGTATATTCGCCCCAGGGTAAGTCCAGCAACAGTTCCAGGTGACTTAATGTGATGCCGTATTCGGGCACCTGAGGATTGAGCCGCTGTAATTTGGCAATCTCTTTGTTAAAGGATTTGGCTACTTTTTCCGGCCACTTCTTCTTTTGCGCCCGCTTTTTGAGTTGCGTGATTTCCTCTTGCTGAGGATTGTCGCCCAGCTCTTCCTGAATAGTTTTCAGCTGTTGATTGAGGAAATAATCCCGTTGTTGTTTTTCGATGTCCACCCGGGCTTTATGCTCGATTTGATTCTTTAGCTCCAGGACTTTGAGATCTTTATTGAGCAGATGGAGAACCTGTTCGGCTTTCTTTTTGAGGTTTGTTTCCTCCAAAATGCTTTGCTTCGCTGCCACGTTGACGTTGAGGTTGGAGGAAATAAAATCGAGTAGAAAAACCGGACTATCTATGTTTCGCAGCATCATCAAAGCCTCCGAGGGAATCTGTGGAGAAAGTTCGATGATTTTTTTGGATGTATCGTTAATGCTCGATATTAATGCCTGAATTTCCACGTCGTTTAGATCACCCACGACGTTGGGTAAAGTTTTGACTTTACCGTATAAAAACGGATGATCAGAAATGATACTTTCCAATTCAAATCGAAATCGCCCCTGTAAGATGGCCGTCAGACTTCCATCAGTGGTATGGATGAGTTTTACGATCCGGGCAACAGTTCCCACATTATACAATTCATCGGGTAAAGGGTCTTCCGTTTCGGCCCGTTTTTGTGAAACTATCCCAAGTAGGTTGGATTGATCGTGTGCTGCTTTTACCGCTCGCATCGATTTGTCGCGCCCTACGGTAATGGGGATTACCACCCCGGGGAAAAGCACTGTATTGCGAAGAGCTACAATGGGCAATTGATCAACATCACGTTCCCGGGGGTCCATTTTGCTGTCGTCTATTCCATTGATGTCTATATAATTATCTTGTTCTGGTATGCTGTCAAAAAATCTGAAATCGTCAAACATATTAATCTTCATATTTAGCCTGCATACTTAATCTTCAACTTTTGTGCCATGCACGAAAATGCCAAATAATGGCCATTTTGACGGATGGAAGTTGTCAATATGTCAGATGATTTGCAGTCTAATCGCTGATTTCAGATCATTACGACAGGACAGGAATTTCTTCTTCGATTGCGATTTCCTCTTCGGCTTCATCGAATTCGACGCGGAGATTTTCGATGATAAATTCCTGACGTTCGTTGGTGTTTTTACCCATATAGTAGGTCAGTAAATCCTCTATTTTTACTTTATTGTCCAGCCGGACTGGGGCCAGCCTGATATCTTCCCCTATAAAATGACCAAACTCGTTCGGGGAAATTTCTCCGAGCCCTTTAAACCTGGTTATTTCTGCGGTCTTGCCCAGCCTGGCTGCAGCCGCTCTTTTTTCCGCTTCCGAATAGCAATAGATGGTTTCTTTTTTGTTCCGTACTCTGAAAATCGGAGTTTCCAATATGTACAAATGTCCTTCTCTGACCAAATCGGGGAAAAACTGTAGGAAAAATGTCAGAATCAACAACCGGATATGCATCCCGTCGACATCCGCATCGGAGGCAATAACCACCCGGTTGTAGCGCAAACCTTCCAGGCCGTCTTCGATTTGTAGCGCGTGCTGGAGAAGATTCAATTCTTCGTTTTGATAGACGATTTTTTTACTCATTCCAAAGCAATTCAGCGGTTTCCCCCGAAGGCTGAAAATGGCCTGGTAGTCCACATCCCGAGCCTGGGTAATCGAACCACTTGCTGAATCACCTTCGGTGATGAAAATGGTGGATTTGAGCCGGTCTTCTTCTTTTCCTTTGTTGTCGTTTAAATGGTATTTACAATCGCGAAGTTTTTTATTGTGAACAGCTGCGATTTTGGCTTTATCGCGAGCAATTTTTTTAATGCCTGCGATTTCTTTTCGTTCCCGTTCGCTTTGCTTGATTTTCTTGAGGATGGTCGCCGCAATTTCCTCGTTGCGGTACAGAAAATTCTCAAGTTTGGTACTGATAAAATCGTTGATAAAAGACCGAATGGTTTGTCCATCGGGGGCCACGTGGGTAGAACCAAGCTTGGTCTTGGTCTGGGATTCAAAAACCGGCTCTTCAACTTTGACGCTGATCGCCGCCACGATCGAGGTTCGGATATCGCGTACGTCGTAATTTTTGTTGTAAAAATGGCGGATGGTGGCTACCAGGGCCTCGCGGAACGCAGCCAGATGCGTACCTCCCTGGGTGGTATGCTGCCCGTTGACGAAGGAATAGTACTCCTCACCGTACTGATTACTGTGTGACATGGCCAGTTCAATATCGGTATCCTGAATGTGGATGATGGGGTAGAGGAGTTTTTCAGACTTGGCCCGGCTTTCGAGCAAATCCTTCAATCCATGATCCGATTTGATGCGTTTGTTGTTGAAATGCAACGTCAGCCCAACATTGAGATAAGCATAATTCCACAACTGTTCTTCAATGATTTCCGGATTGAAATTAAAATTCTTAAAGATCGTTGCATCCGGCAAAAACTCAATGAAAGTCCCATTTCGTTCTTCGGTTTTGACTGGCTTGTCATCACGGATCAATTCTCCCCGCTGAAAAACGGCTGTTTTTTTCAAACCATCCCGAACCGAATAAACGATGAACTCATCGGATAAAGCGTTGACTGCTTTGGTACCGACACCGTTCAATCCCACAGATTTTTTAAACGCTTTGGAGTCGTATTTTCCTCCTGTATTAATTCTCGAAACACAGTCAACCACCTTTCCCAACGGGATTCCACGACCGTAATCCCGAACTTGTACGCGTTGTTCGGGGGTGATGTTGATTTCAATTTTGCGGCCGTGTCCCATGACAAATTCATCGATTGAATTGTCCAGGATTTCCTTGATGAGAATGTATATTCCGTCATCAGATGCGCTGCCGTTCCCCAGTTTACCGATGTACATACCCGGTCGCAACCGGATATGCTCTTTCCAGTCGAGCGATCTGATGTTGTCTTCGTTGTATTGAATTTCTGCCATGTATATTTTGTTGTTTTGGGTTGGTTTGGTCTCCCGACAATTAATAAATACCGCTTGAAATTGTTTGGAGACAATGCTTTTCAATCAGCCGTTGGAGATGGAATTAGCGGTATCTTCCATAGTTTTATTTTCTTCCGGCTTTTTCTTCTTTCAGCGATACCCGCAACAAATATATCAAAAAAAGATCAAATGTTTGGTTCTTAATCACGGGTGGCCTCATACGGTTGCGGTTTTGGGAAGATGTACGGCCAGGACCGTTATGTTTGACAAGATCCAGGCTTAGTCTTTCCGGGCTTCTATCTGCGTATTTCCGTAGGTGGGAAAACTGGCACTTCCGGAATGGTTGAAGTTTTCGAGGGCTTCGATTGGAAGTTGGTAATCCCTCAGAAATGTCTTAAAAAAGGCGACAAGTTCGGCATCCGGAACATTTTTGGATAAAGGCTTTTTGAAAAAGAGTACATGGTCGATTTTGCCTGATTTATCGTAGAAAACCTGCAGCCAAACCTTCACCCCTTTAAGGTCAAAATCGATTTTATCTGCGTGAACTTCCATGGCATACAGCATTTGCAACCATTTGTGAAACGCCTCATCCATATCGTTTTGCGTCTGTTGCAAAAGGATTCCGGGATATTTTTGGTATAAGGCCGAATACATGTTTTCGTATTCACCGATCATGAAAACCTGGGGCAATTCGGAAACTGTTCGCGGTTTTTCAACAGGATTTTGGGCGTATCCGATTAAAAATAACGCAGAAAAGATGATTGTTGCTATGTATCTTTGGGTGTACATGGAGCACGTAATTTAACTAGAAAGCTTGACAATATACAATTTATGTTCCAGAAAATAGTTCATCTCCACGTTATTTTTCGGGGTCCAAACAAAAACGATAGTTGATGTTAATTGACGTAGCGGTGGTCTTGATATTTGTTCTCAGTTTTTGGATCGGATGGTTGATCCGGATTTACATCGACTGGCTTAGCCTGGTATGGATCGCCCTGATCACGGTCGTATTGACGGTTTTTCTGCCCTATTTTATGGCTTTTGTGGACCGAAGCTCAGCTGATTTTTCACCTATAGCCTATTATGTTTTTGGATTTTTGGTTATTGCGTTGATCTTGGAGGGAATATATTTGT
>CALGAA010000149.1 GCA_937952445.1 uncultured Bacteroidota bacterium
GCTGCACAGCCTCGAGCGCCTCCCGCGCAGGAAATTTAAAATGAACGACTTCAGTTTGCGGGGCTGTTTCGTAATTCATCGGGCTGGAATTACCCTGAATGGAGTCCGGCGCTCCCAGTTTCAAAGCCTGGTAAATCGGATCCAATACGTGGCAGGCCATATCCCCGAAAGCCCCGGTACCAAAATCCCACCATCCCCGCCAGTTCCAGGGGGTATAAGCCATATGGTACGGACGATAGGGTGCAGGTCCCAAAAATAAATCCCAATCCAAACTATCGGGTACGATCATGACCTGATCAGGTCGTTGTTGACCCTGCGGCCACAGTGGTCGATTGGTCCAGGCATGGGCTTCCTTCACCTCTCCGATCTCACCGTTCCATATCCATTCGCATAATTGGCGAACTCCGTGGCCCGAATTCCCCTGGTTTCCCATCTGGGTAGCCACGTCGTATTTTTTGGCCAGATCAGTCAACAACCGGGACTCATATATCGAATGGGTTAGGGGTTTTTGACAAAATACATGGAGGTTCATCGTCATGGCTGACGCGGCGATTATAGCATGCGTGTGATCCGGGGTGGATATCATAACCGCGTCAATACTTTTTCCCATTTCATCGAACAAAATGCGCCAATCCGTATATCGTCTGGCGCGGGGATATTTTTCAAAAACGGGCTGGGCGTATGCCTGATCCACGTCACACAGTGCTACAATATTTTCGGTTTCCATCGCTGCGATATTCCACCGACCTTTCCCTCCGATCCCTATCCCGGCAATGTTGAGCTTGTCGCTGGGTGGTCGATGCCCCAGGCCCGATATGGTATGGCTCGGTACGACAGATAACCCCGCACCGATCAGGGTACTTTGGTGTAAAAATTGTCGACGTGAAATTGGACTGCTCATAGGATGGCATGTTGATGGATCATTTGTAAAAATTAAATATGACTAATCTCCCGCAAATTATGAAATTATTAACGTATAAATATGCCCATGCCAGTGGGAATAATACCCGGAACTTCCCCAAACCCGTAAGCCCGGTAAACGCGCTCCGGCTGCCGACCGGCGGATCATTTATTCGTCCTATCCTACATCCATTCGACGATCAGGCCCTCCTCTCTTGACCGCATTCCCGGCGGAACCGCCTCCTGGATGGAATCGACCAGCACTTTTACCAGCCGCTGCTTGGCGTAGCTGCGAAAGGTGGCGATGCTGACTTCCCGAAGTTTGGGCGTCCCCTCGATCCATTTGATACGATCTCTTTTCTCCGGCGAAATATTGCTGATGACCATTTCAGGAATCAATGTAAACCCACCTTGTAAATCCACCATTTTAATCAGCGTTTCGATCGAACCCGTCTCGAATGAAAATTTACGGTTCCGGGAAAGCTGCCCCTGATTCCGGCACAAATTCAAGGTCTGATCCCGGAAGCAGTGCCCTTCCCGCAACATCCACATTTCGTCACTGTCTAAAGCATCCTGGGGAATCGCATCGTAATGATAAAATGGATGATCGGGGGATACGTAGACGGCGATCGCTTCATAGTACAACGGACTGGTCACGATCTGCTTATAATCCATAGGCGTCACGAGAATGGCCACATCAATCGTTTCCATACGCAGGGCATGGATGAGATCCTCGGTAATCATTTCATGTACGTGAATAAAAAGTCGGGGGTACTTTTGATTGAGTTCTACGATAAACAAGGGCAACAAGTAGGGAGCAATCGAATGGATAACCCCCAGTTGAAGTTCGCCTTGAATTTCATTCTGATGCGTGTCAACTATTTCGGATAGCCGATCCCGTTCATTTAATATTCTTCGAGCCTGATCCACCACTTGTAAACCTATCGGTGTAGGCACTACAGGCTGCTTGGACCGATCGAAAAGGATCACGCCCAATACCTGCTCCATCTTTTTGATCTGCATAGACAAAGTGGGTTGGGTCACATAGCACTGCTCCGAGGCAAGCTTAAAATTTCCGTAGGTTGCCAGGGCGACGATATACTCGAGTTGAATGAATGAAAACACAGCAATAGTTTTTATCTATGACAATATAAAAATCATTGATTGTATTTATCGAATAAGTTCTGTACTTTTACTTCTCCTTAAGAATTCTCCCCGGATCTTATGGGTAAAGGTCCGTGGATACGAACTAAAAGGAAGCCCGCTTTGATCGGTCGGGTGTGAAATTTAGTTAGTAAGAATTAAGTATGTTATTAAACTGAAAGCCGTAGCAGGGGTGTTACGGCTTTTTTTATTTTCGTTGTTCGTGCGTAAGAATCATGGTGACGAAACGATTGTAGCTTTTCATCCCCCCTTCTACTTTGTTCATCGACAGGTACGAATCGTAAATTGCATCTCGCATTTGGGGCATAATTTCAGGAAATTGTTCGTCCAGTTTTCGCCGCTCGTCCAGATCAATCCATACTTCAGGGGATAAATTATCCCACATCGACTGGGCATAGTCCGGATCCATTTTTCGACCATCGCCCGCCATATAAAGCCACAACATCAAAGCGGAAGAGTACATCGCCAGTGGGTCTCCCGAATTTTGACACAACAAATACCCTACAAAACTGGCTTCGCCTTCATCCGTAATGCCGTATCCATGAGCCAACTCGTGTGCGATTACCGCTGGCTTTTGCGAAATATGCAGCGCTTTGTCCACGTATGATTCGCTCCCAAAAGGAAAATAAAACCCGGCAGTGTTCAGCCGAAGAAGCATCCCGGCCGGAATGAAATTTTTGCACACCGGTTGGAGTTTGGTATCCAATTCGAAGAAAAAAGGCATTTTTTCGGCCGTTTTTCGGTACATCGAAGCATATTGTTCCGTGAAAACATCGGTCTCCTCAGGTAAAACGACTTTTTCGCGCAGGGTGTTAACCCGATTTGTCTGCAAAGCCCACCGCCGCTTAAACTCCTCGCTTTCGATCGATATAAAATCCCCCTCAAAATAAGACTGAGTCAACGTCGTCCGACCGTAATTATATCCCCACATCCAATAGAATAATGAGATCAGCAGTACCAGAGAAGAAAAGGTAAATAAAGACACACTCAGGACGATAACCTTCCACGGACGACCACTTAAGGCCAAAAACCCGCCAATGATTATAATGAACACTACTCCCAAAAGAACGAGGTAAAAAGGTGTAGGGGAAAAAGCCATCAAAGATTGCAATCCTGCATTGATGGGGACGAAAATGGTGTGATAGTACCAGTCTCCCCAGGCCGCATTCCCAAACACCAGGATACCAAATACCAAACTAATCAGACCAAAGCACAGGATCAGTGAAAAGATCAAGTGATTACGAATAAAGCGGTATACAGGCATATAAAATTAGGTTGTAAACAAGTGGAAAACATCTTATTTTTCGCAAATATTATCTGAATGTAAAACCAATTCAGGAAATTAGCGTTTATTCGCTAACGTATATTTTTACTCGAACGCAAAATTGAAAAAGAAGAAAAGAAATGGCATTTGAATTAACAGACACAAATTTCCAGGAGGAAGTTTTGGACAAAGACGGTTTGACCTTGATTGACTTTTGGGCAGAATGGTGTGGACCATGTAAAATGATCAGTCCCATCATTGAAGACTTAGCCACCGACTATGAAGGCAAAGCCCTCATTGGCAAAGTCAACGTTGATGACAACCCGGAGCTTTCGATCAAATTTGGAATCCGGAGCATTCCCACTATCCTGTTTTTGAAGGATGGTGAAATCGTTGACAAGGTGGTCGGAGTCACCGCCAAGCAGGTATTGGTTGACAAACTTGACCAGCATCTGTCATAACCACACAAGGTGATCGTCAAAAGAAATTGCCTCTCATAGTATTCGCTATGCGGGGCTTTTTTTTATATTTTTAATCTTACATTTCAACAAACCAGAATATATGGGCGCCCTTTTTGATTCGTACAACCTGCATAACGTGGACAACTTTGAACTGTTGGCCAAACAGGTGGTGGAAGGTTTTATCATCGGTCTCCACCAGAGTCCATATCATGGTTTTTCAGCCGAATTTGCCGAACACAAATTGTACAACCCCGGTGAGACGACCAAAAACATCGATTGGAAGGTCTTTGCCAGAACAGACCGGTTGTACAATAAAAAGTACGACGATGAGACCAACCTTAGATGCCAGCTCGTCATCGATGCCTCCTCTTCCATGGCGTTGACCAATATGGAACAAGATGCCCGGAAACTTTCCAAGTTGCAGTGGTCCACCCTCGCAGCCGCTTCGTTGATGTATTTACTCAAAAAGCAACGGGATGCTTTTGGCTTAACCGTGTTCGACGAATCCATCCACATCCATCGCCGGGCCAGTGGCAGCCTGAAACAAATGCGCCTCCTCCTGTCCTACCTGGAGGATCTGTACCGCAATCCACCCGAGCAGCAGCGGAAGACCAACCTTGCCGACACCCTGCACGAGGTAGCAGAACGGATAGATAAACGGTCCCTGGTTGTCATTTTCTCAGACTTTTTTGAGCAAATGGATCAACCTGACCCTGTCTTCTCTGCATTGCAGCACCTCAGATACAACAAACACGAAGTCATCGTTTTCAATGTCATCGACCATAAAAAGGAGATCCATTTCGCCTACCAAAACAAACCGATTAAATTTATAGATTACGAATCGGGAGAAACGATCAAGATCAGGCCTCAGGAAATACAGGAACTGTACAAAGAAAAAATCACGGAATTTCTGGATTTACTCCGGCTTAAGTCGCTGCAAATGGGCATCGATATTATGTCGGCTGACATCAACGAAGATTTCAATAAGGTACTCCGGGCATTTTTAATCCGGAGGGAAAAATTAATGTAAGACAATTATGATCAAGCTTCAGGAAATCGACACCCGGGCACCGGAAGGTTTTACCAAAAAGAAAACCAAAAAAGACACCCGAAAATTAGCACTGGAAATAGGAGAACTTCAAACCACCTTAATGGCCGAGGAAAAACACGCATTCCTGGTTGTATTTCAGGGGATGGATGCCAGTGGAAAAGACGGGTCGATGAAAGCAGCCTTCCCTTACTGCAATCCGATTGGTGTGAGAGCGACCGCTTTTAAAAAGCCCACAGAAGAAGAAATGAACCATGATTTTCTGTGGAGGGTCCACCAGCACGCCCCCGCAAAAGGTATGATCCAGATTTTTAACCGATCCCATTACGAAGACATTCTGATCCAACGGGTTAATAATTGGATCGAAGAAGAACAGGTTCATCGCCGGATGGAGTTTATCAACCAATTTGAGGAGCTGCTCCAGTACGAAAACAATACCACCATTCTCAAATTTTACCTACACATTTCCCAGGATGAACAAATCAGTGAACTCAGGGAAAGAATCGAGGAAGTCGAGAAAAACTGGAAGCATAAAGCAGCAGACTGGGTCGAAGCTTCCAAATGGGACGCTTACCGGGACGCATATGAATACGCGATTAATGAAAGCCGGATTCCCTGGCACATCGTTCCGGCCGACCAGGCCTGGTACCGGAATTATGTAGTGGCTAAAACGATAAGGGACACGCTGGAGGATCTGGGAATGGTTCGACCCGTGTTGGAAGAAGAAGATATTGAAGTAATCAAAGAAATTTATGGCTGACGCAAGAATCGATCAATGGCTCTGGTCTGTCCGAATTTTTAAGTCCAGAACAAAAGCCAACGATGCCTGTAAAAATGGGAAAGTATGGCTTAATGGGGTAAAAGTAAAACCCTCCTCTACTATAGCCATTGATGACCACATCAAAGTGAGTAAAAATCGGTTTTTATACGAATTTATCGTCCGGAAAATCATCAAAAAACGGGTTGGAGCACCTGAAGCCGAATTGTGCTATACCGATGTCACACCGGAAGCCGAATTGAAAAAATTTGACCAATGGTACATCGGAAAAGCACAAGGGGAATTTAGAGAAAAAGGCGCAGGCAGACCAACCAAAAAAGAGCGTCGTGCCATTGAAGATTTTAAAAATAAATTTTAGAGCCCGGACTTCTAAAAGCCCCTGCCCACTTTGTTGGCCGGCATCCCGGATCATTCTCTCCTGTATTCTATGGATGGTTTTTACACCCGTCAAGCGTGCTATAGCCCAGAGTGACACTCTGGTCGATCAGATCTACGCGGTATTGATTCTCGATTCACTGACCATCACGGCCGACCAGAACGAACCTGATATCAAATCCATGATCGCCCAAACGATTCACGACACTACATTTTACCGGGCTTTTCAAAGGTTGCGCCGGGTGCCGTTTGCCTTCACCTCAGAATTGTATTTCTTCAATCCGGATTGGGTGCCGCACACATATATGAGATCAAAACGAATCCAACACATCCACGATGGGATGAGGACAAATGAAATCATCGAAGAAACCATCCATCGCGATTTGATCGACAGAAAGGGCCGATACCGCTTTTATACCGCACAAATGTTCGACCGATTGTTCCTGACGGACAAACCCACACCCGTTCCGACACAGTGGGTGAATTCCCCTGAAGATTTGGTCGTACCGGACAGCCGGATGGAAAAATATATACAGGATTTGAAGAAACTACTATTCGCCCCGGGCAGTAGGATCGATCTGCCGCTGATGGGAGACAAAACGGCTATATTTGATGAGGAACAAAGGGAGAAATATCAGTATAAATTATTCCTCGACACCATAACATTTCCCAGGCCTGTATATAAATTTCAGATTACTTCCAATCCGGTGATTTCAGACAAAGCCACCATCATCAAAGAATTGACCACGGTATTTGACCAGGAAAGCAAACAGGTTCTGAATAGATCGTACCAATTAGCTTATCAAACCTTGCTTTACCAATTTGATGTGTCGATGTTCATCGCTGTCAGACCCACGACGCACGGATATTTACCTACCAAAATCACCTACAAAGGGTGGTGGAACATTCCGTTCAAAAAACCCGAATGGTGTCAGTTCGACTTTCGCATTGATGATCAGTGACATTGTCTGTTACCTTATGCCAGATCTGCTTCCCTTTAGATAGGACCATTCCGTCAGGACGATCTATTATGAATTTAGTACTTTTGCACAAATTTACGCAGATATGATACTCATATTGGAGTGTGGTTCAACCAAGAGCGATTGGCTGTTACTGGGAAAATCCGGTGAACGGGTTGCTTTTTCTGAAGACGGAATCAATCCTTCCACTCTTCCGCCAGAAAAGGTCGATCAATATATCCGGCAGGGACGCGAACGACTGGAAAATCCGGACTCGATCACCCGAATATACCATTACGGCGCGGGGGTAAGCGGAGAAATGCAACGGCAACTACTCGCCACCATTTACGAAAAACACTTCCCCAATGCAACGGCCTTTTTGCACGATGATATGCTTGCCGCTGCCAGGGCCACGGTAGGCGATGAAAGAGGCATTGTCTGTATACTGGGTACAGGTTCCAATTCGTGCTATTATGACGGCGATCGCATCCGGGCAAATTACCAGGGTTTGGGGTATCTGATTGGCGACGAAGGCGGTGGAGTTGATATCGGTACGCGGTTGATCAAACTGTATTATTCCCAGTCCCTTCCCGAAGAAGTCAGGCGTGACCTGGATGCTGAGCTGGAGGATCGTTCGGGATTTGTCAAAAAACTGTACAGTCATAAAAAACCCAATCGGTATTTGGCATCCTTTACGCCCATCGCTGCCAAACACCAAAACCAACCTGTGGTGAAAGCTGCCATAGAGGCGTCTTTTAAAGATTTGATCAAAAATTATCTCCGAAAATATCCGGATATTGACAAACTTCCCATTAACTTTGTGGGCTCAATTTCCAGGCATTTCAGGGATATTTTAATGGAAGTCCTTGAGGATCAGGGATTGAAAGCGGGACGATTTGTTACCCGTCCCATGTTGGAATTAGAAAAATATCATTACAAGAAATTACAGAATGAGTACTAAGTCCATTAATCGAATTGCAGTATTGACCTCCGGTGGTGATGCCCCCGGGATGAATGCCGCAATCCGAAGTGTAGTCCGTACATCCGCATTTTATGGTAAACACGTTTATGGAATTTACCGGGGATACGATGGGATGATCAAAGGGACGATCAAAAGAATAGAGCGAAACGAAGTCGGAAATATTATCCACCGGGGAGGGACAATTCTCAAAACGGCCCGTAGTTACGAATTTTTCACCCCGGAGGGGCGGCAGAGGGCATACGAGACACTGAAAGCACACGATATTGATGCCTGCATCGTCATCGGAGGAAATGGAACGTATACGGCTGCCATGATTTTCGCCCAGGAATTTGATATTCCCATGATGGGGATTCCCGGTACCATTGACAACGACATATTCGGTACCGATTTCACCATCGGTTTTGATACAGCACTCAACACAGCCATCGATGCGGTGGACAAAATCCGCGACACGGCGGACAGCCACAACCGGGTCTTCTTCATTGAGGTTATGGGGCGACACACGGGGCACCTGGCTTTACATACCGGAATTGGGAGCGGGGCCACCGGGATTTTAATTCCAGAAAACAATGTCTCCATCGATAGCCTGGTGGGGCAACTGCGGAAAGGGGTCAAACGAGGCAAACTGTTTAGTCTGGTTATCGTCGCAGAAGGCAACAAAACGGGAGGCGCAGCGAAAATCGCCGAAGAAGTAGCGAAACAAATTCCGGAACTCGAATCCAAAGTAACGATCATCGGACACCTCCAGCGGGGCGGATCACCTTCCTGTCACGACCGGGTGCTGGCTTCCCGATTGGGGGCTTCAGCTGTCATAGCCCTGATGGAAGGAAGGGGAAACAAGGCGGTCGGAATCATCAATGATGAAATCGTTTACACAGAGTTTTCCGATGCGATTTCCCAGGATAAAAGCCCCAAAAAGAGCCTGATTGAAATGACACAAATTCTTTCCTAATGGCACTTCCAAAAATCATAACCTGTTATACCACCATTTCGGACAAGCAGAGCGCGGAACGACTGATCAATCAGTTGCTCGAAACACGGCTTATCGCGTGCGGGGTCTCCTGGTCCGTCCAATCGCAGTACAAATGGCAAAACGAGTTGCGAAATGAAGGGGAATACGTCGTATTCATGAAATCCTCAGTAGATGTCAAGGAACGACTGGTCAGTCGTATTCAGGATTTCCACCCATATGATGTACCGTGTGTGCTTATCGAGGAGGTGGAAAGCAATCCCGCCTATTGCGACTGGGTGAGGGAGCAAACCGCCCAATAACCTTCACTGATATTTATTCCGAAAGTTTATCCGGAGCCAGATGTATCTCATCCTAAATTCATTACTCCCCCTGACGGATTCTATTACTGGAAATTCTCCCCGCCGATCCCCCCTTTGCCGGAGAGAATCTGTGACTTCCCACTGGATGGTAATCAATGCCTTTTCGGACTTAATGGACATAAAATTTTATATTTCATGCCTGAGGTCAATAATTCAAAAGTGTAAGGTCATTTGAATATTTGATTTTGTAAAAATGTGACATGATTCCAGTAAAAAACAAGAAATAGTGATCTCTACAGAGTCTCCCATCAAACTTTTAACAGCCTATGGATGTTAAATGCCGAACCTGGAGAACATGACCTGGCTATCGCACGTAGGTGTATAACATTCCCCACATCGATTAATTTAATTTTACGATCCAAGAGAATTCCCTAAATTTAGATCAAAATCCTCCAATATGGCTGCCTTGACCGAGAAAAAACTCCTCCCCTACTTTGAACGGCTAAAGACCCTGGTCGACCGACTGGCAGAGCAGGCAAAACGCATCGATCACAGCGATACGCAAGAGACTATATCTGAACTTCGGCTTCGAATGGACGAACCATTCCTATTTGTTATCGTCGGAGAAGTCAAAGCGGGAAAAAGTAGTTTTATCAACGCCTTGCTGAGCACAGAGGAAGAAATTTGTGCTGTGGCACCCGATCCCAAAACGGATACCATCCAACAGATCAAATGGGGCGAATCTCACAGTGAGGTCGTGATCAATCCCTACCTTAAACAAATATATTTTCCGGATCCTATTCTCAAAGAAATATCGATCGTTGACACCCCAGGGACCAATACCATCGTGGATCACCACCAGGAAATCACAGAGCGGTTTGTTCCGGTTTCCGATTTGGTCGTCTTCGTTTTTGAAGCCAAGAATCCCTACCGGAGAAGCGCATGGGAATTCCTTAATTTCATCAACCAGGAATGGAAAAAGAAAGTCATTTTTGTACTTCAACAAAAAGATCTGATCAATGAAAAGGACCTGCAGATCAATATCCAGGGGGTGCGGACCGAAGCGCTGAAACACCAGGTAAAAGACCCTCAGGTATTCGCAGTGTCTGCCCTGGATGAACTTGAAGGTAAAACCGAAACCAGTGGATACCTTCCCCTCCGCAACTACCTGAAGGAAAACATCACGGGAGTCAATGCTTTCCGACTTAAAATCGAGAACTTGCTCGAACTCGTCACGACAATCAATGAAAAGATCTATACTGGTTTACAAGCTCGTCAATTACAGTACGAAAGTGACAGAGCCTTCCGGAAAGAGATCGATACCACACTCGAGGAACACGTGGCCAAATCCAAAGTCCAGGTCCAGAACCTGATCCACAATTTGCTGACAGGCTACGACAAGGCAACTCTGATTGCCCACCGGGATTTGCGTGACGGACTTTCGTTTTTCAGATTGGTCGGTAAATCTTTCAAATCAATTTTCAATCGAAACGAATCTCCGCAGGTCTGGTTGGGCGAAATAAAATCTGACCTGGAAAAAAACCTGAAAATTGAAATGACCGATCGCCTGCACGACGGCGTCAATGACCTGGCTGACAACATTCAAAATATGGCGAAAGTGGTCGAACTCAAAATTCTCAAAAACAAAACCATTCTCAAAGACAACGATGAATTGTTTGGGCACATCGCAGAACGACGGCGCAAGATTATCGAAGAGTTGCAGAATTCCTTCCAGGATTTTATTCGCAACTCCGATAATTTTGTCAATTCCGAATTGATCGAGGAAAGTTCTTCGATAAATCCCAACATCGCCACGGGAAGTGGCCTTGCTGTCATCGGAATCATACTGACGGCTGTCACAAATGGAGCCGTTTTTGACATTACGGGCGGTTTGATTACAGCCGTGGGATTGTTATTTGCCGGAATTACCACCGGTATTAAAAGAGGAAAAATCCTCCGGCGGTTTTCTGAAGAAATCAAATTGACAAAAATTAAAATCCAGAATCAACTCACGGAGACCCTGGAAGAGTACGTCGGCCAGATCAAAGAAAAAATCGAAAGCCAATTCACAGAATTTGATCAGTTATTGGAGGAGGAAGGAAAAGAACTCGGTCTGATGCACCAGAATCATGACTACATCAAACAGGAGCAGGAAAAGATTCGGAAAGAACTGAAAAAACTTTGATCGCAGTTTGTTTGCGGTCAATTAGTGTACGATTGGTCCTGAAAGGCCGATGATGAAACATTGATGGACTTCGTGCTTCAGCCCACTGAAGGATATCATTACAGATACTGCGGGTTATGAGATTCCGGGCAGGCCTATTCAAAAGCTGTGGGTAATGCCCACGTTGATCGACTCGCTGAACTGGGTTCGCGGACCTTTGCGACCAGTAGGTTCACCGTCATCGTTCACGATATCAAATAAAATATCCTCATCGTAAATCAGGTTGCCCAGAATATTCACCGAGATCGACTTGTTGACCTTCATCAAAATTTTACTTTCGATATTCACGTCAAAATTTCCAAATTTAGCAAGGTGATTGGTGAAAAAATCTGCTTTAGAGTGGAAGGTGACGTTTTCAAGAAGCTGGAATTGAGCAACGATTTTGATCAGACTACCCAGCTCCATCCGATACCCCTTGGGGCGGTATTTTTCAGGGAGATATTGCGCGGCAAGTACAGAATCAGGGGCAATCGTTATCTTACTGTTGATGGGGGTATAATAGATGTCCAGTTTGTTGCTGGGATGCTTTTTCTCTTGACCCTGTACGGGTTCCAGTGTTTTTAAGTTGAGACCAGATCCTATATCAAATGTAATAGGCGAAAAAAAACTACCATTTTTTGTTCCTCTGATCCCCTCCTTATCGATGGTGTACGAATTGGACAAAAACGTTCGCATATTCATCAAAGCAGAAAGGAACATCCGGTTGGAGAATTGATGACCGTAGTTTCCACTCATCTCCAGCTTGTCCCGGTTCTTAATCCAACTCTGCCCATTGCGCTTCATCAAGCCGTACTGGACATTAAAGTTGTAGGTAAAATTACTATTGTCCTTCTTGTAAATCGCCTTCCAATCGAAATCCCCCCATAGATTAATATTGTTGTATCCGCTTCCTTTCCAATAATCACTGTAAGCGATTTGGGCGAGATAGACGTTTGCGAGATTGCTATACGACCAGTATTTTATTTCTTCTTCAACTGCTGTATCCTGGGTTGCTTCCTCTTGGCCAGACGCCTGGCTAACTGAAAACATAACCGAGATAAAAAGTAAAAGAATGAAACGCATAAAAAATTAGAAATTTTGGGCTTTCGATGTTTTACAACATTCTGGAATCAATTAAACTACTTCATGAAATGACCAATCCCAATTGCAACAGTTCTGTGTCAATCTCCGTCGAACTCAGTTCAGTTACAAGGAAATTTTGGCCCCGTAAAATTCTTTGTGCCTACGAGATCATTGCGTGATTCCAGAAACAATATTATCAACGCCGGAATTTAGAACAAATATTGCCCAAAAAAGTTATTAATCAAAGGAAATAAACATCTAATTTTAATATAATGTGAACCCCCTTGACGCCCTTGCAAATCGATATTGCAATTAGGTATATACCTTTCTTATTTATATGTCGGGACGGTGCAATATGAGAACGATCACAACAGTCTAATCCTTCAAAAAGTATTGAATTCTTTATATCTTTGCAGCAAATTCACAAACCACATCACGGATGAGCGATACGCAAAAAATTACAGATCTGGAAATTGCCAAAAAACTCGGTCTTACGGAGGAAGAATACGACCGGATCATTGAGATCATGGGACGTCAACCTAATTTCACGGAACTCAGCATCTTTTCGGTGATGTGGTCCGAACACTGCTCCTACAAAAACTCCATCAAATACCTAAAGACCCTTCCCAGAGAAGGTAAACACCTTCTGGTAGAAGCCGGAGAGGAAAATGCCGGTTTGGTGGACATCGGGGACGGATTGGGGTGTGCTTTTAAAATCGAATCCCACAACCACCCCTCAGCCATAGAACCCTACCAGGGGGCAGCCACGGGTGTGGGCGGTATCCACCGCGATATATTCACGATGGGTGCCCGGCCAATTGCTGCACTCAACTCACTGAGATTTGGAGATATCGAACGACCACATACCCGCCATTTGGTACGCGGCGTGGTGCGTGGCATCGGTGATTACGGAAATTGTCTGGGTGTTCCGACGGTTGCGGGTGAAGTGTATTTCAACGAATGCTACAATCAAAACATCCTGGTCAATGCCATGTCGGTGGGAATCGTAAAAGAAGGTGAAACTGTTTCAGCTACTGCAGATGGCCCCGGGAATCCGGTCTTCATTGTAGGTTCTGCCACCGGGAAGGATGGCATCCATGGCGCCACGTTTGCGTCAGCGGATCTGACCGAAGACAGCGCCGATGATTTGCCCGCCGTCCAAGTGGGGGACCCATTTCAGGAGAAACTCCTGCTTGAAGCAAGTCTCGAAGCCATTCAGACGGGAAGCATCGTAGGTATGCAGGATATGGGAGCAGCCGGCATTACCTGTTCCACCAGCGAGATGAGCGCCAAAAGCAAAACAGGTATGCGGATTGATCTGGACAAAGTGCCAACCCGCCAGGACAACATGGAGCCTTTCGAAATTTTGCTTTCAGAATCCCAGGAACGGATGTTGATCGTTTGCAAAAAAGGGGAAGAAGATAAACTGTTGAAGGTTTTTGACAAATGGGATCTGGAATGCGAAGAAATTGGCGAAGTGACCGATACCGGCCGAATCGAATTCTGGCATAAAGGGGAAGTAGTTGCTGACGTACCTGCCGATCCATTGGTATTGGGTGGTGGGGCTCCCGTTTACGATCGGGAATTCGAAGAAGCAAGCTACTACTCCAAACTAAAGGACTACAACGAGGAGGCCATTTCGGAGCCAGGGGACTATGTTGCTGCTGCGAAAGAATTGATGAAATCACCCAGCCTGGTTTCTAAGCGCTGGATCTATGAACAGTACGACCACACCGTGCGGGTCAACAATATGGGAACCAACAAAGTCGCAGATGCTGCTGCGATTCGGGTAAAAGGAACCGATAAGGCACTGACCATGAGCGTTGACTGCAATTCCAATTACGTCTATGCGGATCCGTATATCGGTGGAATGATCGCAGTGGCCGAAGCGGCACGCAATATCGTATGTACTGGCGGTCAACCTGTAGCCATCACCAACTGCCTCAATTTTGGCAATCCCTATAACAAAGAGGTTTACTGGCAATTTGTCAATGTGATCAAAGGCATGACCGATGCCTGCCGAAGATTTGAAACACCGGTTACGGGTGGGAATGTCAGTTTCTACAACCAAACCGAACTCGGAGGAAAGGTAGAACCCATCAAACCCACCCCTGTGATTGGCATGTTGGGTGTATTGGATAATCTGGATGAATATTTGGGCTCGGGCTTCCAGAATGAAGGCGACCTGATCGTCCTGGTTGGGAGAGAAATTTTTGATCTCAATTGTTCAGAATATCTGGCCTGGAACCACAAAATCGAGGATTCCAAAGCACCTTATTTTTCACTGGAAGATGAGTACGACGTCCAACGCACCGTATACGAGGCGAACAAACTCAAGATCGTCAATTCCGCCCATGATGTATCGGATGGGGGGTTGTTTACCACGCTCCTGGAGTCCAGTATGGAAAACGACCTCGGTTTCCGGATTGATTATGATTCCCCCGTTCGGTTCGACAGCTTTCTTTTTGGTGAAGCCCAGTCCAGGGTTGTGGTAAGCGTTGATCCGAAAGATTTTGAAAAGCTACAAAACATTTCCGCCCAAAACTCAGTTCCTATTCAAAAAATAGGAGTTGTTGAAAAATCCGCCCTGGTCGTGAATGACATTGATTTCGGGCAGATTGCACAATGGAAAACCAATTATAATACGTTGTTGGAACAAAAAATGGAACAATGAAAATGGTCAGATTTATTCTTCTTTTCTGTTTTGGTGCAGCACTTTCGGTGGCATGTTCTGATGGGGAAAAACCCATGACCGGAGATCCGGTTACTATCTCGGGGCAAATTCGGGATGGAGGAAACAAAACCATTAGCCTGAACCGTATTTCACTCAAAGGTCAAAAATCACAGGTCATGTCCACTCAGGCGGATGCCAGAGGTAATTTTACTATGTCGTCTAATAAGCCTCTGGAAGAAGCTATTTACCAATTCCAGGTAGGAAACCAGGGTGTTTCGTTTGTTTTGACGGGCGAAGATAAAGACATCGAAATCAAGGGTAATCTGAGCACCCTGGCCCAATATGATTTTGAACTTAACGGGTCAAAAGAAACCAGCCTGCAAGTGATCGCTTTTTACAATATGATCAATGAAAAGTGGCCAAAAGAAGAAATAATTCGGTACATGACAGAACACGAAAATAGCCTAATTTCTATTCAAACCGGAATGGCCTTTATGATGGGAAGCCCTGAAGATTATTCATACGTACGCAACATGGTCAATAAGGTCGATGCAGATTTAAAAGGTTCTCCGTACTCCACCGAGTTTAAAGAATTCGTGGAATTTTACGATCAAAAAGCCAGCCAGGCGTCCAATAGTGCCCAATTTGCCGTATCGGTGGGGCAACCGGCACCTGAAATAGCACTGCCAAATCCAGATGGCGAAATAATGAGACTGTCAGATCTCAAAGGACAGGTGGTTTTACTTGATTTCTGGGCCAGTTGGTGCGGGCCGTGTCGACGTGCCAATCCACATGTGGTTTCCCTTTACAATAAATATAAGGATCAGGGATTTACCGTGTTTTCGGTTTCATTGGATCGCAATGGGCAAAAGCAAAGCTGGGTGAATGCCATCGAACAAGACCAGCTAACGTGGGATACGCACGTAAGTGATCTAAAATTCTGGCAGTCAGAACCTGCACGACGGTACGGGGTTACGGCAATTCCCGCTACCTTTCTCCTGGATCGTGAAGGCGTCATCAGAAAACTCAACCCGAGATCCAATCTCGAGCAATCCATTCAGGAATTGTTATAAAAAATATATTTAGGTCCGTCGACCGATATAAAAATGCCTGATTCTTAATCCCTAATAGATGGGAATGAATCAGGCATTTTTATTTCATCCAATCGATTCTTCCT